>JAUMAI010000084.1:0-3104 GCA_032116775.1 Pirellula sp.
GCTGATCAGCAGCAGGATGGTTAAAGAGGAGGCAACAACCAGGATCCAGTAGCCGCTGAAGTCCGTGAGCATTGTCGTCCAGCGAATACCGCGATAGTTTAACCATGCCTGACTGAGTGTGATGGCGGTAACACTGACGTGCTGAATCCAAGATGGTATCGCACTGATGTCTAATTCGAAAATGGATCCAAGCGAACCAATAATAAATTGATATAGGCCCACATTGATGGCTGCGAGAACAGTGACAAGGCCTGCGAGGTTGTACCAACCGGTGATCCAGCCCCAGCGCGGACCACCCAGTACGCTTGCCCAGTGGTACAGGCCACCTGCCGTGGGATAGGCTGAAGCAATTTGTCCCATTGTGGCAGCTACGATAAAAGAAAAGAGGCAGACGATCGGCCAGCCAAATCCGATCGAGGCCCCGCCCACACTGCAATAGCCTACGTGGAAGGAGGTAATTCCTCCTGCCAAAATGCAGATGATCGATAACGAAATGGCATAGTTTGAAAAGCCATTCATCCGCCGCAGCAATTCTTGTTTATAGCCGAGTTTGGCCAGCAGCTTCACATCATCTGAAATCACAGTGTCGTTATTTGAGTTCAAGATGTTTGGGGTGTTTATTGGCTTGGAATCACTCACGTAATATTCCTGCTGCTGAATTCAAGAGATTCGGGTTGCGAGCAAACTTCCTTGAGCTCAACGCCGCTAATTTCCTTCTTGATCATTTGGGTTACGAGACCCAGGATACGGCTAGCTGCAACTTCCAGGGTCACACCACCTGGGTGGATGTTCGATATCAGATTGCGATTGGCGTCAGTATGTCCAGCCGATGGGCGGTAGGCGAGATAAGCGGAGAGGCTTTCGGCGGTAGCTAGGCCTGGCCGTTCGCCAATCAGCAGGATAATAACTTTGGGTTTTAGAATGTCGCCAATATTATTCATAATCCCGACGCGGCAAAAGCGTACGAAAAAAGGAGTTCCCGTGGATAGTCCGGTATTTTGAAGTTCTGTCTGCAAAATATCGAGCAAGCCTGGTGCTTGATGGATAGTGGCAAGCGCTGATAAGCCATCTCCAATCACAATCTGCACGTCTGGATGATGTGTCCCCAGCTCAGTGAGACAAGCGATGGACTCGATGGAAAGTTTTCGGCCTAGATCGGGGCGCTGAAGATATTGCTGTTTGCTGGTTACTTGCGAACTAACTTCAAAGAGTTTCCAGCGAGACTGCCAATCAGTTGGGAAATCTACCGAGAGCCGAAGTTGCTGTTGGACTGCATCGACCGCGGCTGCGTGATCGATGCGCAGTTTTAGCTGTGTCTCGTTGCGATAAGAAGTTCCGCTGCTGCCGATGAGTATTCTAGCGGCGGTTGATACTTGTGGCAGTTGATAGGCAATTCCCTGCTGCTGGCCGAGATTTGCGACTAGTGAAGGTGATTGAGCTTCGGGCGAGTCGACACTCGGTAGGTTCGGGCGAGAAAACTTCGCGTAATCGGAAATTGAACTCGGGAAAGTATAATTCTCATCGAGGTGATTTAGATGGTTGTTTTCCAACCACTCAGCAAACTCTGGAGCTGGTCGCAAGTTTAAATGCTCACGCAGAAAGGCGGCATCATGAAAGCTGGTTGATTGATAATTCAGCATGATGTCATCCGAGCCCGGGACTCCCATAAAAAAATTGCAGCCTGCCGTGGCTAAGAGAATCATTAGATTCTCGACGCTATTTTGATCCGCAGTGGCGTGATTGGTGTAGCAGACATCACAACCCATGGGTAAACCGAGAAGTTTACCCATGCAATGATCTTCTAGTCCCGCGCGAATAATCTGACGCTCATCGTACAGATACTCAGGTCCAATAAAACCGACCACTGAATTTACCAAGAAAGGATCGAGGGTTCTGGCAACTCCATAGGCTCGAGCCTCGAGTGTAACTTGATCAACGCCATGATGGGCTTCTGCAGATAAGGCACTTCCCTGCCCTGTCTCGAAATACATCACATTGTTGCCGATGTACCGATTTGGGGAGTTCTGGTGAGAATCTAGTACAGCGTTTCGTCCTTGCTCAAGCAGTTCAAGGTTAATTCCAAAGCTTCGATTGGCGGCTTCGGTTCCAGCGATGGACTGGAATAGTAAGTCAATTGGTGCGCCGCGACGCAGGCATTCAAGCTGTGTCGTGATATGAGCGAGGCAGCAAGCTTGTGTAGGGATTTTGGCAACTTCGATTAACTGATTAAGTGCCTTGAGAATGGCGGAAACTGTTTCAACGCTATCGATAACTGGATTGACCCCGATGACGGCATCCCCGCAACCATAGTGAAGGCCTTCTAGGGTCGAGAGGATAATACCTTTAATATCATCGCTTGGATGATTCGGCTGAATTCTGATTGCCAACACACCTTCTTCGCCGATCGTTGATCTCAATCGGGTCACGTTACGAATTCGGCTGGCAAGTCTTATGAGATCTTTATTGCTCATCAGCTTTACGACCGCCGCAACCATTTCAGGGGTTAGCGCTTTACCAATATTGCGCAATTCTGCTGGGGAGATCGTTCTGCTGAGCAGAATGTCGCGAAGTTCACCGACACTTTTGGAAGCCAGATTCCGAAAGTAGTCCCGGTCATAGGTGTCTAAGAGAAGGCGTGAAACCTCATCGATTTCTGGCGGGATAACGGGGTGGTCGATAAAGTCTTGTAGAGGACAATCCGCTAAAGCAAGTTTGGCAGCCATCCTTTCGCGGTTATTTCCTGCTGCGATTCCTGCGAGCTGATCGCCAGATTTTTCTTCATTGGCTTTCGCGAGCAATTCGGAGAGACTTTTAAAAGTAAAAACTTCGTTCGCACAATTTGCGCGATAAGTTTTGCTCATCTTTTAGTTCCCTAGGAATTTTCGAAACGGTTGCAAGAGCTGCGAGCATAACGTGTCGACTGCGAACTTAATACCAGATTTGCTGAATCGTGCATGCTCCCCCTCACCGCGAAGAATTCTTCGGCGAGAGAATTCCAACCATAAGTGCTCCCCTTGCCCCACAGAGCTCTCTGCTGCGCTGCGATCTCTGTGGGGAGAGGGTGAACCGATTGGGTAACATTGGCTCTTCTTGCCTCGAATAGC
>JAUMAI010000085.1:0-5831 GCA_032116775.1 Pirellula sp.
AGCGAATGAAATCGAAGTCAGCCCAGCGAGCTATTGGGAGATCGCCATCAAGATCAAACTCGGCAAGTATGCTCTGCCGCAACCCTATCAGCAGTTCATCGAAACTCAGCTTGTGGCCAATGACTGCCAGATACTCCCCATCGAACCTAGACATACAGCGTTGCTCACGACGATGCAACTTCATCACAAAGACCCGTTCGACCGCCTTCTGGTCGCTCAGGCTTTGACAGAAAACATTCCCATCGTCAGCGCAGATGTACAGCTCGACTCCTACGGGATCACTCGTCTTTGGTAACTCATGAGCAACAACGACTCCCAACAGATCGTCAACAAGGCTTGGAACTTCGCTCACGTTTTGCGTGACGACGGCCTCTCGTACATGGCCTATACCGAACAGATCACGTTCCTGCTGTTCCTCAAGATGGCTCACGAACAAACGAAGCCACCGTACAACAAGCCTTCGATCGTTCCCGCCAAATACAACTGGGAGAGCTTGCTCAAGCGCGAAGGGGACGAGCTCGAAGCCCACTACCGGCACATCCTGGAGGAACTTGGCAAGCAACCTGGGATGCTCGGAGAGATCTTCAAAAAGGCCCGTCCTGAAATCCAGAATCCAGCAACGCTCAGGCGACTGATCGTCGATTTGATCGACGTGGAAAAGTGGTCCTCGATGGATGCGGATGTCAAAGGGGACATCTACGAAGGCTTGCTCTCCAAGAGCGCCGCCGAAAGCCCCAAGGGTGCTGGCCAATACTTCACCCCCCGTGAGCTGATCAAAGCCATCGTCGACTGCGTCCAGCCGACGGTCGACGACACCGTATGCGATCCGGCCGCAGGCACAGGCGGGTTCCTTTTGGCCGCTTACGATTACGTCGCCAAGCATCAGGGCAAGACGCTCGACAAGGACCAAAAGAAGCACTTGCGGACCAAGTTCGTCAAGGGTTGGGAGTTGGTCCCCAATACCGCCCGTCTTTGCATCATGAATCTCTACTTGCACGGCATCGACGCAGATCCATGTCCGATCAAATCCGGGGTCGATAGTCTTGCTAGTGATCCGGGTGAGCGGTTCAGCGTGGTCATGGCCAATCCACCGTTTGGGAAGAAGAGCAGCATTTCCATAGTCAACGACGCGGGGGATTTGGAGAAGGACGACAACGCCTACGAGCGCCAGGACTTCTGGACGGCAACGAAGAACAAGCAACTGAATTTCGTCCAGCACATCAAGACGCTACTGAAGGTCAATGGACGATGTGCGATCGTCGTACCGGACAACGTGTTGTTTGAGGGGGGAGCCGGAGAGACGGTCCGTCGCAACCTCATGAAGCAATGCGATGTACACACGCTGTTGCGACTTCCGACTGGCATTTTCTATGCGGGTGGGGTGAAGGCCAACGTATTGTTCCTTGACGCCAAGCCAGCCCAGGAGAAGGCCTGGACCAAGACGCTGTGGGTGTATGACCTCAGGACCAACATGCACTTTACGCAAAAGACCAATTCGCTCCAGCGGTCGGATTTGGACGAGTTCGTAGCGCTGTATCGACCTGGCAAGCGTCACTTGCGCAAAGCGAGTTGGAGTGAAGCGAACCCAGAGGGGCGTTGGCGATCGTACGAGTACGACGAGTTGATGAAGCGGGACAAGGTGAACCTTGACATTTTCTGGTTACGCGACGAGAGCCTTGAGGACTCCGACGACTTGCCCGCCCCGGACATCCTAGCCCAAGAGATCGCCGACGACCTACAAACCGCCCTGGAGCAGTTCACCGCGATCGCAGAGAAGCTGCGATAGCAAAATCCATGCAACTCACGACTATGGGCGCGACGGGGTACCCGTGATGCAAAGTCGACCAGCACGGATAAGTAACCAGCCCCACCGCGTGGGGACTGTCCCCAGTTTCGTATCAAGCAACCCGGTGAGCCAACCAGCGCAAGCGGTTGGGCGTTTTCACCGCGCGGGGACTGTTCCCAGTTACGTGTCGCACCGATCAGACAGAAATCCATTTCACGTTGAACCAAAATACATCGATCTTGCCGGAATACCGTCCAAAGAAAGAGTACGAGACCTCGAAAACTCTCGCGAGTTGGGGTATACTGAAATAGCTGTTCGGAAATGCTGCGTCCAGACGTTTCTTTCCCGAATGGTGAACCACTTCCCAAGGTTCACACCAATTACCCGTTTCCCCGTTTTCAGCACAATTTGCCCAATCGGAATCTGTGTTCGCTTCGATTCGTCCGAGTTTTCCGTCACCCCTATTGTCCAAGGACATACTCATCTAAGGCTGGAATACTTGAGATTGTCCTTCAAAACAAAATTGTTACGGAATACCTGCGAACGTGACAAAACAGCAGTTGATGAATTGGGCGCTGAGCATGCAGTGCTTTTGCAGGATTTGTTGGCGGAGCTTCGCGCCTCGCCAGCTATCGCAGACATACCGAAATGGCATGAACGACTAATTCCCAAAGGTTCGAACCAGCTTGTATTCGAGTATGCCCGAACCCTTGTTGTTCATATGGAGGCAAATCACTTGCGCCCACCAGTTGATTCTACTGGCGGGCTAGTGTGGGAACGAGTAACAAGCGTCAAAATCCTCAAGGTGGAGATAAAAAATGTCAAAGACTGCTGAATTTTCGCCAGACTGGGTCTCCGCACCTGGCAGAACGGTTTCCGAGCTTCTTCGTCATCAGCGACTTAGCCCTGCTGAGTTTGCGAAGTGCACGTGTTTGCAGTTGAGCGATGTCCAAGACTTACTAACCGGACAACTACCTATCACGTTAGAGATCGCAGAACGATTGCAAAATTCCGTTGGTGGATCACTTGAATTCTGGCTTGCACGTGATTTCCAATACCGAGAAGATTCTGAGCGTCTGTTCAGTATGTCGAAGGATTGGGTTCGACAATTGCCTATTAGTGACATGCGGAGATTTGGGTGGCTTAAAGAGGCCTCAACTCCGGCGAACGAAGCCAAGATCTGCCTTAACTACTTCAATGTAAGTTCTGTCGATGAGTGGCATGAGAAGTATGACTATTTGGCCGAAGCAGTGCTTTTTCGAAAAACGGAAAATTTTGAATCACGACCGGCGGCCGTTGCCGCATGGCTTAGACAGGGCGAAATTGAGGCACTAAAACAGAAGACGAAAGTCTGGAATCCGGTGCAATTCGAAAAGGTATTACATCAAGCCAGAAAGCTCACCAGAGAGAAAGATCCTTCGGTTTTTCTTCCTGCACTACAAGAGCTGTGTATCGATTGCGGAGTAGCACTCGTGATTATTAGAACACCGAGCGGCTGCCCAGCAAGTGGAGCAACGCAATTTTTCAATCAACACAAAGCCATGTTACTACTAAGCTTTCGTCACTTAACTGACGACCACTTTTGGTTTAGTTTCTTTCATGAAGCAGCGCATTTATTACTACACCACCCAGAAAGATTTGTGGTTGAAGGAGTTGGTGACTCGTCGGCAAAAAAAGAAATCGAAGCAAACGAGTTCGCGGAAAGTTTAATTGTTCCTCGAGAAAACCGCGACGAACTTCTACAGCTTACTTCCAATAGCTTTGACATAATCAGATTTGCCAAGAAGGTTGGCGTCGGTCCCGGCCTAATCGTAGGGCAACTGCAACACCACAAGATCCTAAGCTACAATCAACAGAACCGACTGAAACGTCGATTCGAATGGCCCCAAAATTAACCTCGAAACGGCTTATAAGCATCAGGACTTTTTTGCCAATTACAAATAGCATCTTCAAGAATTTGCATACAAAACGGCAATTGAAGACTGTTTGCCAGGGCGGCATAATCTTTTTCAAGCTGGGAGTTGCTACGTACTGCTCCCAACGATCCTGCGAATAGCAATTTGCCGCCAGCCTTTGGACCGGTTGCTGCATCGATGTAAACATAAGCTGGCTCGATCTCACGTAGTCCTAGTTTACCAATCATGCAAAGGTAATCAAACTTCGCCATACGACCAAAACTACTCACAGCGGACATCGAACTAAAAAGCGAGTCAAACCTACTACCTGCATCATCATTCGAGTTCTCTAGGATTTCATTGAAACGCGTTTCATGCGACTTACTGTCTCCAATCCATTGGACATAACTTTCAAAAGCAGCTCCCGTTTGATCATTCGCGTCGGCGTCTAAGTTTTGATACTTACGGTGATTCCCGAAGCCACCGGGAACGCCCTTCCGCTTTAGACCAATCTGATTGTCTCGCAACCATTTCCGAAATGCCTTGGGATCATTGCTCGTATTCTTCCAGTTCCAAGGCTCACCTTTCCCAAGTGAGTTGTAGACTTCCCTTGCATATCGCCAGCCACCCCGAAGGTTCTTGCCAAAGTGAACGAAGTAGAAAACTAACCAACAACTCTCATCGATGCGATTCTCTTGCATAAATGCTATGGATGCCTTAAGTGGGTCGAAGAGTTCGTTAGAAGGATCACGGCTTGCCGATGAGACTTCCTGAGCCTTTATCACCTCAACGTATTGTATTCGGCGATAACTCTGCACAATTTGCTTCGCCAAAGCCACGCGACGAGGCGCGGTCCCAAGGCCACGAATAAGACCGTCTTTTTCAAGATTCTTGAGGGTTTCAACCACACGGAATTCTACCGAGTTCCAATACTCTATTCGTCTACTCATGATTTCCTACCGCGAATTTGATTCGCTATCCAATCAGTTAAATTATTGACAACAGTATTTGTAACACCGAAACTACTTTGCAGATTGTGATTGAAGCCCAGCACAGTCACCTCCCTTCCAATATCCACACCACAAAGTTGACTTAACTTCCCGGTGTATCCAAAACCTTTAACTCCGGACGTCGATCGGCGAGGCAATTCGCAACCCTTTATCTCCTCACATTGCAAATTCATTTCTCCGACAAACTCAAGTTGCTGAACAACTGACTTTCCATTGCAAACGATAAAATCTACATGCGAATCACGCAAAAGCTGCCCTAAACAGTTCCCCCCAAAACGCAATAGTGATTCTCGTTGCCGCACATTCAGATCAGTCCATTTTACACTTGTTGCGTAGGGCACCAAATCAAGATGGCAGGCAAGCGGCAGACGCTCAAATAGTGGAAGCGATGGTTGACTGGATTCGTAGAATGTCACGCCAGCGCCGGAAAGAACAATGTCCAAGCGCTTAAACCATCGATCATACGGATTGCGTTCGAAGTATTGGTCGAAACTTTCAAGAATCGCACGTAGATGCGTAGCGTCAACATCACGCCAATTTGATAATTCTAAGGAATGAAGAGTGTGAAATCTTCTTCGCTCGCCATCGAGCTCAATGCCATATTCGTCGACGAATTCGAGATTACTCGGATTAATACCAAGCGTTGCAACTTTTGATCGCGATAAGCGCCCAAAAACGGGAACTGGACATCCCCATGGAATGACCTCACATCGCCGGAGATCGACAGAGTCCATCCTGGAAAGTAGTGTTGGTAACGAACTAAGCATCCTTTTTTTCTCTTGCTGTCAGAAATGTCGCGACGGACGCCTTGTTTAGTTTGTCTTGCAACGACTCTACCTTGCGATCAACAAATAACTCGAACACGTCAGAATTAAACTCTGACCGCACTTTACGCAACGCATCCAAATCGTTGCTTTTATAACACCGGTACGCCTGAAGCAGCCTTGCAATGTCTTGCCAATATTCAGGTAAGCTTTGAAGCTCAGTCGAAACGATTGACAGGTCCCCGTTGGTTCTCAACGCACTCTCAATATCAAGCAATGTTTGTATTGCCGGCATCGCGTCCTCGACTGGCATGCTTGGCATAGGACTTAGAGTTGATTGGTACCCCTCGTTTATGAACTGCTTTACATCGCTCAA
>JAUMAI010000086.1:0-4500 GCA_032116775.1 Pirellula sp.
AGAACTTTTCGATCGACCTTGGCCCGCGCCGCAGTCCGAATCAGCGATGAAGAATATTCTTACGCAACCAAGTATTAAGAACGTCCCAACTTCTCAGGTTCTTGCCAATGCCGCCCGAGAAGTGGATAGCTTATTGAGCGTTGATTGGCCAGGGACTTGGACTCACGGACTGTCTCCGACCACCGAAGATACTCTACTTCCCAAAGGTAGGAATCTTGAGACATTAGCACAACTCGTCGCTACGAAGTATGGCTTAGAAGTTGCCTGGCTATCCTCTAATCACTTATTACTCACGACCGCTGAGCGACTTAATCGCATGGAAATATTGGTACATGTAGCCGTTGAAGACAATTCAGATACGGAAACCCTTCGCAGAAGACTTGCTAGAGTATCGACACTCAATGCTCAGGGCCTTCCCTCGATTCGTTTCGCGCGTGATCCCGAAAGCGGAATGGTCTTAGCCTATATTCGGCCACCTTTAACCACCGAAGTATTACTGAAACCGTAAACCACTTCGATCTAATTTTGGAAGGAATACCGCTATGGAGAATGAATCTCCGCTGCAGGCTCTCCGAATTGCCTTCATTGGAAAATTGGGAGGTACAACCAAAAAGGATGCTTTGCAAATCGTTCGAGACCAAGGTGGAATCCCTCTCGAAAAACCGACAACCGATGCAGATTGGGTCGTCTTGGGAGCTGATAGCCTGCCATCGCTTATCGACGGCTCCTCACTTCCCAAGGAAGTGCAAGAAAAAATCGATATCGGCCAAATCGAGTTAATTTCGGAAACAGATTTTTGGCATCGCCTCGGCTTGGTGGAGGTCGAGCAAAGTATTCGACAGCTCTATACACCAGCTATGCTGGCGGAACTGCTGGAAGTATCGGTGCGCGATATTCGGCGTTGGAGAAAACTTGGCCTAATCCAACCTGTCAAGGAAATCCATCGATTGCCTTATTTCGATTTCCAAGAGGTGGTATCGGCACGGCGCTTAGCTGAATTGCTTGCGCAGGGCACTAACCCGCAAGTCATCGAATCTGCTCTACAAGGCTTCACTCGGTTTTGCTCCGAAACCGAAAGACCACTCTCGCAACTTTCGTTGCTCGTCGAGGGAAAACAAGTTCTACTCAGACGCGAACAAGGCATCATTGAGCCGCGTGGACAGTTGCGTATCGACTTTGACTCTCTAGAAGACTCTTTATCAGAACAAGAGAGTGACTTTACAGAAAAACCAACGTCCTTCAAATATCCAGCCCCCGGTGAACTTCGTAACGACAATCTTTTGTCGTCTTATGACCGAGCTACTTTGCTGGAAGATGCTGGAATCCTTGAAGAAAACGGAGAACTCGAGGATGCAATTGCTATTTATCGACTAGTACTAGCCCATGATGGACCATCGGCAGAGCTTTGCTTTCAGCTTGCTGAATTACTATACCGCAGTGGAAATATATCTGCCGCTTGCGAACGATACTTCATGGCAATCGAACTCGATTGTCAGTTTGTTGAAGCGCGAGCCAATCTCGGCTGTGTCTTATCCGAACTCGGCCAAAAAGAACTAGCAATCGCTGTTTTCCAAGGGGCACTGGAATTACATGCGGATTACTCTGATGTCCACCTCCATTTGGCTGAAACACTGGAAGAATTGGGCCGGTACGGAGAGGCACGAACTCACTGGGCAAACTTTTTAAGATTAACCCCGAATAGTCCATGGGCTCAGGACGTGCGCGCTAGGCTCCAAGAAAAGTGATTCCGGAAATTTATATTTTCCTGCTGATGAATCGCATCTTACTCTTTCACAATAATTTCATTAGTCAGCTTTTTTCTCAGCTCAAACTCTTGCAAATTTAGAGCGGTCGTCCTGGCAATCGCAGTCAACGCATCGGAAGTAAAGAAGGCTTGATGAGCCGTTATCAACACATTCGGAAACGTAAGTAATCTCGAGAAAACATCATCCTTGACTACGCTGCCCGATAGATCTTCAAAAAACAAGTCTGCTTCTTCTTCGTAAACATCCAAACCAACCGATCCAATATGGCTTTTCTTCAGCCCTTCGATGACAGCCTGTGTATCGACCAAACCACCTCGACTGGTGTTGATTAGCATAACTCCCGAACGCATCGAGCTAATTGCCTTAGCATCGATGATATGAAACGTTTCAGGAGTCAGCGGACAGTGCAAACTTATGATATCGGAATGACTGAGTAGTTCGTGAAGGGTGACGTACCGCCCCAATGGAAGCAGGTCTGGATTGGGCTTGATATCGAATAACTTTACGTTGCAGCCAAAGCCATGAAAAATCCTCGCAGCAACCGAGCCAATAGCACCGGTACCGATGATACCGACGTCACGTCCATGCAAATCAAAACCCAATAGGCCATCTAAAGCGAAATTATTATCTCGCACTCGCTGATAAGCTCGATGCAACTTACGGCAGAGAGACAATGTCATCCCGACTGTGTGCTCGGCAACTGCATAAGGTGAGTATGCAGGTACCCTTGCTACCTTGAGACCCAACTCCTGCGCGGATCGCAAATCGACCTGATTGAAACCCGCGCAGCGAAGCACGATGATTTGTGTGCCATTGGCGGACAGATATTCCAGAATATTTCGATCTAATGCATCATTGACAAACGTGCACACGGCCGGGAAACCGGCCGCTAGTTTTTGTGTTTTCTCTGTCAGGCGAGGCTCGAAGTATTCAAATTCGTGGCCGAATTCTCGTCCTGCTCGTTCCAGATATTCGCGATCATAGCTTTTCGTACTGAAAACGGCACATTTCATTTTCGGGTTCACTCCTTTGTCGTGGGCTCTCCAAAATAGCCGTCAGGGCGTCTATTGACAATCAGTAAGCAAGACGGACTCTGACTTCGCTTGAGCACACTGCTTTAACCAAGTTGAAACACTCTACCAGAGCCTCGATTGATTTCAAATCGTAACTGGAGGGCTCTTGTTTTCGCGGTGTTGTTTTTACTGTAAGCCACCACTCTGATTGATCTTAGGCCACACAAAACGAAAACACCCATCGTTGGTCTTTCTCCAACGATGGGCGTTATTACTTGAGTTCAGACAATCTAGTGCTTTTTACTCAAGAGACTACAACAAGAAGTCATCCAAATTCGCCATCAACTCGTCTGCGGCGTCTGATTCATCATCGCTTTCGGAAGCCAGTAGCGAGTAGACTTCATCTAGGTCTCCACTGAACAAGTCTTCCAAGCGGCCACTTGGGGAGAACCCAACTGCCGGAACGGTTGCCGCTCGGCGGCTGGTTGTGAACAACATCGAATCGAAGCTAGCTTGCACTTCGCGAGCCAAACTTTCGCCGACTGCATCAACCATAGCGAGGTCACCAACAACTTGGGTTGTTGCCTGGGTGACAAATCCGCCAGCCAAATACTCCAAGCTGTAATCTGATCCTTCGCCTTCAGCCAGTCCTTCGCCTTCACCACTGTTTGCCATGCGGTTCAACTCGTTGATCACCAACAAGGCATCTTGCGAAGTGCACCAGTTGTTACCGTCGACATCGATGTATGGTGGAGGTGGAGGTGTCGTACCTGGAATTAATGGGAAGCTACCACCCTTAGCGTTAAGTCGGTTGATGATAATCAATGCATCAATTGCCGACACTTCACCATCGTTATTGACATCAGATCTCTTTTCAGGATTTGGATTTTGCCATGCACTGGAAACCACATTCACGCGTACTTCGGCAACGTTGGATGTCATTCCAACATTATCTTTCACCTTGTAAGAGAAGGTCACAATACCAAGGTAATCTGTTGCTGGTATGAAGCGAACTTTACCGCCGACCACAGATACCGTTGCTTGGTTAGCTGGAGGATAGGTTACGATCTCGATCGAGTTCGCATCCAAGGTCCCATCTAGGTCTTGATCGTTCGCCAAGACATCGATATCGACTGTGGTGTTGCGAACCGTAAACGACTGATCGTTATTGGCAATAGGAGGAGTACCAGGGAATATGGTGATCCTGTAATCTTCAACTTCACCGTCCATCGCAACGCCAGTCGGCGACAAACCACCGGCAGTGCTCAATCGGAAGCGAGCATACGTATCGCCAATCCCTGCTCCCACGGGCGTGTCAAGACTGAAGCTGTTTGCTCCAGCACGCACTGGCTGGGTATTCATGATCTGCTCACCAGGATCGCTCCAATCACCGTCTCGGTTCCAGTCGATCCAAGCATCTAATAGACCGTTAGCGGATGCATTGACAGTCATTAGAACTGGGTTGAGATTCTCATTGAATACTCCAGCGAATGTCACACCATCGTCACCCGCATCACCCGTCGCAGTAGCATTAGGCTGACCATTCGTTTCGGTCGTGATAACGCTTCCCAATCGTAATGGGTCATTCGGTAGTACAACGTGGCGAGCGCCGTTAGTATTCAAAACGGTGTTGTACGCAGGATCTGGTGAATCGCTGTAATCGAGTTTAACACCCGGAAGCAGAATGGTGAACTGAGTCTCTTGATTGCTTCGGTTCGGAG
>JAUMAI010000087.1:0-14397 GCA_032116775.1 Pirellula sp.
TAAAGCGACCGGAGCGACCCTATGAACCCTATCAACTTTGCACTTAGACGGCCGACAACCGTCTTGGTTGGGCTCATCGCTTTGGTTCTTGTGGGGCTTAGTGTCATCCGTCCTAAGAGTCTCGATGACTGGCTAAAGAAAAAAGGGATCGAACTGCCAGTCCGACGCATGGCGATCGACATTTTTCCCGCATTAAACCTTCCAGTGATCTACGTATGCCAACCCTACGGTGGTATGGATCCTGCACAAATGGAAGGACTGCTCACGAATTACTACGAGTACCATTTCCTATACATCAATGGAATCCACCATGTAGAGAGCCGAAATGTTCAGGGAACCGCTTTGATGAAATTAATATTTCATCCAGGCACGAACATGGCTCAAGCGATGGCGGAGACCATCAACTATGTGAACCGCTCGCGCGCGATGATGCCTCCCGGTACGGTCCCGCCGTTTGTCATGCGTTTTGATACAGGTAGCGTCCCTGTCGGTTACCTAGTTCTTTCCAGCGGCACGCGAACCATTGCAGAAATTCAAGACAAAGCATTATTTAAAGTGCGTCCGATGTTCTCGTCGTTACCGGGTGTGTCAGCGCCACCCCCTTTCGGCGGCTCGGCTCGTAGCATTGTGATTCGAGCGAACCCTGATCGTCTACGAGCTTTCAGTTTATCACCAGACGATGTCATCGAAGCTTTAACGCGTGGCAACACGATCAGCCCCTCCGGCAATGTCCGTTTGGGAAATCTATATCCTGCAGTGCCCTCCAACGCGATGATTCGAGACATCAAGGAATTAGGAAGCATTCCCCTAAAAACCGGAGAGCTAACTGTTTACATGCGTGATATCGGCAACATTGAAGATGCTGCTGATTTGACGACTGGCTATGCCTTAGTCAATGGTCGCAGAGCCGTTTACATTCTGGCTACTAAACGTGCCGATGCATCCACCATGAATGTAATCTCGGAAATCAAAAATGCTATTCCTGCTATGCAAAAGGAATTACCAGACGACATAAGTGTAGCCTTCGAATTCGATCAATCTCCTTATGTAACTCGAGCCATTACAAGCTTAACTACGGAAGGATTCTTGGGCGCTTTGCTCACGGGCCTGATGGTACTGATTTTTCTTCGCGATTGGCGAAGTGCCTTGGTTGTCGTACTGAATATTCCTTTCGCTATTCTCTTTTCTATCGTAGGCCTTTGGCTAACCGGCCAAACTGTCAACATTATGACCCTTGCTGGTCTTGCGCTAGCCGTGGGAATCTTGGTAGATGAAGCGACGGTGGAAATCGAGAATATCCATTCGCAACTGCGCAAATCCCCCTCTGTAGCAATTGCGGTTTGGAATGGAAATCAACAGACAGCAATTCCTCGCTTGCTGGCAATGCTCTCAATTCTCGCGGTCTTCGTTCCCACCTTTTTTATGCAAGGGGCCCCGCGTGAACTGTTCTACCCGTTATCGATCGCGGTGGGCTTTGCGATGATTGGGTCGTACATTTTATCGAGCACCTTGGTACCAATCCTAGCTATCTGGCTCCTACCAGAAAGCTCGCTCAATCATCGAGAGACTAAGCCCAATATTTTCTACCAAGCATTCGCTTCAATCGCTGCCGGATGTCTGCGTTTTAGATGGGGCATAGCTATTCTGTATCTAGCTTCTTGTATAAGCGTCATCGTTTTTGGTATTTCGAAATTAGGTATCGATATCTTCCCTCGTATCGATGCAGGAGAATTCCGCATTCGAATGCGAGCCGTAGACGGCACCCACATCGAGGCAACTGAGCAACTGGCAACTCAAGTCCTAAACTCCATTGCAGAACAGGTCGGTCAAGATAAGATCGACCTCACCTTAGGTTATGTCGGAACCGTTCCAGCATCTTTTCCGATCAATTCCGTCTATCAATTCTCGCGAGGCCCAGAGGAGGCGATTCTGCGAATCGCTTTGAAGCCTGAAACTGAGATCGATACATTCGCTCTGCGCCGCGACTTGCGAGAAAAGTTCTCCCGTGAGTTTCCAGGCGTTCGCTTTTCTTTCGAGTCCTCTGACATTATCAGCGAAGTGATGAGTTTCGGTTCACCAACCCCGATCGAGGTCGCTGTCCGAGGTGGTTCGCTGGCGGAAAATCGCGATTTCGCACAGCGACTCCAAGCTGCATTACAGAATAATTCTCATTTGCGAGACGTACAAATCGTGCAGTCGCTCGATTATCCCACCGTCAATGTCCGCATCGACCGAGAAAAATCAGGCCTAGCCGGTGCAACGGTAGATCAAGTTAGCCGTTCGGTCTTGGCAGCAACCTCATCAAGTCGCTTTGTGGTACCTAACTATTGGCCTGACCCCAAGACGGGCATCGGATATCAGGTCCAGGTCGAAATCCCGCAACCCAGGATGAAATCGCTCGAGGATTTAGCCACAGTGCCTGTACTAAACAAAGCGGATGGTGCGGTTTTATTACGCGATGTTGCCGAGCTCTCTCGATCGACGATGCCGGGTGAATTTGATCGCTACAACATGAAACGCGAACTCACATTAACGGCCAATATTGAAGGGGCTGATCTTGGCCGAGTTGCGAGTGAATTGCAGCAGATTATTGCGCAAGTACGGAAAGATGATGATCAATTAAAAAACGAAGCCGAAAAAAGAGGAGAAAAACCAGGCCGTATTTCATGCGAAGTGCGAGGACAAATACCACCTTTGTCACAAATGCTTAGCGGATTAGGTACGGGTCTAGTTCTGGCCGTTTTGGCTATTTTTCTATTGTTAGCCGCAAATTTCCAATCCTTCCGTCTATCGATGGTCGCTCTGTCGACAGTGCCTGCAGTAATCGCCGGTTCCATCATCATGATGCAGGCTACGCAAACCACCCTAAATATCCAGTCCTTCATCGGAACAATCATGGGACTCGGTGTTGCCATGGCAAATTCGATCTTGGTTATAACCTTCGCGGAACAGCGACGACGAACAGGTGAAGATAGCTTGCAAGCTGCTCAACATGCATCCGTCGACCGAGTCCGTCCCGTCCTAATGACAAGCTTAGCGATGTTGGCCGGTATGCTTCCCTTGGCGATTGGGCTAGGTGAATCGGGCGAGCAGACCGCACCTCTTGGTCTAACGGTGATCGGTAGCTTACTCGCAGCTACTCTAACAACGCTTTTTATCCTTCCTTCGTTCTTCGCTATCGCACAAGCCAGAACCAGCCGCCATAGCAATTCGCTTCATCCGCTGGATACTTCGGATAGCGTTGCCAATTGATCGAACCAAATAGCCGTTGAAGTTCTACCTAAGTGAGGTTGAAACCTTGAAGAGTTACATTCTAAAAAATCTCAACAGGCTATGGATCATTTTGCCATTAGCGATCGCCCCAGGTTGTGAGCCTGTTTCGCAAACAGTCCCCTCGGTCACCAGTTCCGCTTTACCGAAAGTAAGCGTGGTCAGTGCCCAAAGAAAAACGCTCGTTCAGCGCACCGAACAACCAGGTGAAATTCAAGCATTTTCACGCACGGAGATTCACGCCAAGATTACGGGTTTCTTGGAGCGATTGTTAGTTGATATCGGCGACCGGGTTGAGGGCCCAAAATTTGATGAGCAAGGAAATGTGACTGCGCCAGGCACCTTGCTGGCACAGCTCGTGGCACCCGAGTTAATCGATGAATTACAGCAAAAAGAAGCAAATGTCACAAAAGCTCGAGCCAATATTGAGCAAGCAGATGCGGCGATTAGCATTGCCAACTCAGTTGTCGTGTCAGCAAAAGCCGGCATAACCGAATCAGAGGCTTCAATAAAACGTGCCAATGCTGAATTCGAACGCTGGAAGTCAGAAGACGCGCGAATCGCGGCCTTAGTCGCTAGCCAGACCGTAAATAACAAACTTGCTGATGAAACGAAATTACAATTACAGTCCGCGGAAGCCAACCGCGATGAGGTCCTAGCAAAGACGAAATCGGCCGAAGCAAAACTCGGTGAAGCCGAGGCAATGTTGCTCAAAGCGAAAGCGGATAAAGCCGCAATCGAAGCCGAACTTAAAATTGCTGAGGCCGATTTTGAACGGATACGCTCCATGAGCGATTATCTTTTGATCCGTGCGCCTTTCTCGGGCGTCATCTCATCGCGGAATTATGATCCTGGCACTTTGATTCGCTCCGGCGAAGCTGGTGAAGGCAAACCAATTTTTACGCTGGTAGACACACAGCAGGTACGAGTTTATTTAAATGTACCAGAAGGGGATGCTGCTTTAGTCAGTCCTGGAAATCCAGCCACCATTAAAGTGCCATCGCTGGGCAACTCGACATTCACAGGAAAAGTAACGAGAACCAGCTGGGCTCTAAGCACTGGAACCAGAACGCTTCTAACTGAAATTGTGATCTCGAATGAAGCCGAAAAACTAAGACCAGGTATGTATGCCAACATTGCCTTAATACTGGGCGAGAAAAGCGATGCATTATCATTACCCAAATCAGCAGTTGGCCAGCAAGATGGGCAACCGTACTGCCTCATCGTTGCCGAAGATGGCACCATCTCTAAACAACCTTTAGAACTGGGGATTCAATCAGAGACAGATATTGAAATCGCGTCTGGCCTCAACGGTAGTGAGAAGGTCGTCTCGTCGAACATATCCGCCTTTAAGGCAGGCCAAAAAGTCGAGGTAATTCAGTAGACGCCAACAGCTGGTTGGGCATCAATGTTCGGATTTCTACCCGAGCGAGCTGATAAAATATTCCGGTTGTAACGGTTGTAACGGACGTGCAATCTTTCTGGAGACATGATCCACCGGATTACTCGACTTTATCGTTACCAGCGTGCTAAAGCTGACGATTAGTAAGACTGTTTCGTAATGCCTAACTAGCATTAGCGATGTAAGTAGTACTGGTTCCGATTGGTAAGCAGGGACGCTTCCGATGCGATTTTGGTTGATTTTGGTAAGTTGCTGCCTTTCGCTTACTGTCGGCTGTCGCATAGCCGGTCAGCATCAGCAATTGCTGCAACATGAATCAGCTGAAGCTCATATTTCCATGGAAACGCAGCCAGAGGCTCAAACGGCCGAAGTGGCAGCTACGATTCAGGCAGATGCTCAGCTTAAGCCTAACCCAAATCTTGTAGAACCGGCTGCGGCAATCGTAACCTTGGCTCCTGAAATTGCCGATCCAGCGAGCGAAAAGAGCGATAACACAGAACCCAATATTGAAACCTCTACAACAGCGTCTAAAGCAAACGAAAACACACCAGATACTCGCGACGCCATCCCGATTGATTTGCCGACAGCCCTGATGCTAGTGGCCGGACAGAACCCTCAGATCGATTACGCTAAGGCAAAATTGGAAGAGGCTCGGGCGCGTCTGGATCAGGCGGAAGCCTTGAAACTGCCATCGATTCGAGCTGGTATTAACTACAACAAACATGAAGGCCGGATCCAAGATGTCGCAGGGGAAGTAATCGAAACCAGCCGCGGCTCATTTTACTCAGGATTAGGGGCTAGCGCTGTCGGTGCGAGCTCACCTGCCGTTCCCGGAATTGTATCAGAGTTCCACATTGCAGACGCCATTTATCAACCTCGCATTGCCCAACAAACGATTGCCGCTAGCAGGGCGGGAACATTAGCCATTACTAATGATCAACTTTTGGCAACAGCCATTGCGTACATCGATTTATTACAGGCGGAACAGGAATTAGCAGTCGCTAATTCGAATCTTAAGCGACTTGAAGAACTTGTTGCTACGACCACTGAATTCGCTCGTGTTGGACAAGGCCTCGAATCAGATCGCGTGCGTGCTCAGACAGAATATGCACTGAGAAGCAGCGAAGCCATTCGCCTTGAGGAGAATGCAGCCGTTGCATCGATACGACTATCGCAATTGATGCGCTGGGACAGCACCCAACGATTGGTTCCACAAGAAGAACGTTTAATTCCTATTGATGTCACTGACCAAAATTCATCGCCTCAGGAACTAGTAGCAATTGCCCTGACAAATCGCCCCGAGATCGCAGAAATGCGACATTTAGTCGGAGAAGCCATTGAAAAACTTAGACGTGAAAAAAATGCCCCTCTGATTCCAAGTGTTTTACTCGCTGCCAGCTATGGAGGACTCGGAGGTGGATTGGGATCGGACTTGGGCAACTATGGCGACAGACTTGATGCTGATGCGATGGCCTACTGGGAATTAAGACAGTTCGGCGCTGGCGAGCGAGCTATTCGTCGTGAGGCAAATTCGAAAATATTACAAGCCCGCATGCAGCAAATCGCCACCATGGATAAGATTGCAGCTGAGGTCAACGAAGCTAAAACACGAACATCTCTGCGTCAAAAACAACTCGCCATAACGACGCAGGCCATCGAAAATGCTGAATCATCATACATTAAGAATTGGGATCGTATTCGAAATGGCCAAGGCTTACCCATCGAAGTACTACAGGCAATCCAGGCGTTGAGTGATTCGCAACGTGAGCATGTGAAGGTAATAGCAGACTATAATAGGTCGCAATTCACCCTGATTCATAACCTTGGTTGGCCCGTAACAGCTCCGAATACAGCGGAAGCGGAGTAACTCCTTTTAGAGTGGCCTAGCTACAGTTTGAGCCTAGCTCTCATCGATACCCGCGCATTTGGCCTTAAGTGAGCACTCGGGTAATCAGAGTGACAAACAAAGCACATTCAATCTTGGTTCGCCGCCAAGGTACCTACCGACTCCGACCGACATGCCTAGAGTCTCTCTAGAAAATAACTAAGAGCTAGCTGAACGCAGAGAATTTGAAAATACCCACAGACAGATGCGTGTTACAAAATGCATTTATCTGTGGGATGAAGATACTCTCTCCACAATCCATTTCTTAGCGCAGCGACTCTAGATAGGCGAGTAAGTCACTCAGTTGATCGACGGTAAGGTTGCCAACTAACCCTTCAGGCATCATCGATATTTCTTGTTTCTTTCGCTCCTCAATCTCCTCCTGAGCTAGTTCCTGCATAATACCACGCCCATCACGAATCACGATTCTTTCGGCGCTCTCTGTGGTGACAAACCCCGTTAGGACGTCGCCATCTTTGGTGAGTAATTGCCAGCTCTCAAATCCTTGAGCCATTTTTGCGCTAGGCTTGATAATGGACTCAACCAACTCCTGTCGATTGTAGCGTTTTCCAATATCAACTAAATGAGGACCTTTAGGTGCTTGTCCATCCGCAAACGTATGGCAAGCAATACACGCTTGAGACTGGAATAGTGCTTTCCCTTTTTCAGCATTTCCGTTGTTATCCTTAAGTGCAGCGAGAACCTGCGATAGTGATTGATTCCCGATAAGTTCGGGGCGCTTCGGATCTACCTCAGCAATTACAATCGGCTCCTGCTTCATCTCCTCAACACGATCCGTTGTACCAGCGGACTCCTTCGCAAATGGAAGCCTATAGCGTTCAAAGCTCTTTTGCAAAACCTCTCGCATTTGAGGATCTCCCTGCTGCAATGAAGCTTTTAGAAGACGCTCGATTCGCTCGCCACCCTCCCAGGTCGCACGATCGTAGTAGGGGCCGGTAGTATCTGGCCTTGTACCCCACCAATCCCCTCGCTCATAGGCAGCTTCTTTGAAATACAAACGCGCCAGTAAATCGAAAAGCTGTTGCTTGAGTTCGGCATCGGAGGGTCGATAGAGCCGCTGAACAACTCCCTGTATTGTTTCGTCATGATGCAAATGGCGAAGAGTTAAGAGCACCAAGGACTGGGCAGGACCATCGATCTCCTTCAGTAAAACTGCCGGCGAATCTAGGGCGACTAAAGCCTGCATCGCTAAATGTGGTAGAACCCGGTTTGGCTGTGCCGAGGCATGTGAGGTAACTTCGAACTTTTCAATTGCCTTTGGCATCGCCAGCACAGCCAGCGTTATTTGATTCCTGTCGTCCGGCGTTAGTACATCCTTTGCGTAAGCAAGCTGTCGCACCGAGATTAATGCTTGCGATTGGACTGTGGATTCAGAATCCTTCAAACATTCAACGACAAAAGGCACAACGTTTCGATCGATCTCACTGAGCCGATCTGTAATGGCTCTTAAGACAGCTCTACGAATCGTCGGATCTTGCTGTGCGAGAGTTATAACTCTCCCATGACATTGATTACCTACTAGCTGTTTGAGAGTAAAGAGAGCGGCAATACGCCCTGCAAGCGGTGCCTCACGATCAGCCATTAGTTGTAATAGTAGGTCAACCGCTCCATTTTGGTCAGCTCGTCGAATTAATTCACGACTTGCATGAAACTGGCCGGCAGCACCCGATGATTTCAGCAATCCAACAAGTTGCTCCGAGGACTGGTCTGCCAGAAAAGGAAATGGCTTAGGTACGAAATCCTTAGGAGTGACCTGAGCGACAAAGCCGACGTTCTTTCCACTAAAACTAAAACCACCGTTGAGCCAACTGGTGACAACCATCCTACCGCTAGTATCAATGTCCATATCAGTAGGTCGGGCAATTTTCAAAAACGTTTCCTGGTTGGGTTTGAAGGTAGGTCCATCAGCATCAAGTCGATGAATATAGACCTCGCTGGTTCCCCAATCGCAAGTGTAGGCAGCATTCGCAAATTCCTTAGGCCACCGCGGTTCATAGAGAAACATTCCACCACAACCGGAGCCTCCTCCATAATCAGCTAACGGCGGCATGGTCTCCTCGGGAAAGTTTATATACTTAGATGGGTAACCATATTCCGCACCCTGTAAGACATGACTTACTCTTACATTCCATCCACCACCATCATTGGTGTTATCACGAGTAAACATATCCAATTGAGGATCAATACAAACATCGAGGATGTTACGTAATCCCCAGGCGTAAACCTCCATGTCCGACCCATCTGGCCGTACGCGAACAATTCCTCCACCTCTACGGCTTAAGGTTTTGCCATCCGCTCCTACTGCTTTTGAGAAACCGAAGTCACCAACGGCGATATAGATCCACCCATCGATTCCCATCCGTATGCCATTGGTTGTATGATCCGCACCGCGTTGATTGACTGCATCCGTACTGATACCACTGATGAGTTGCTGCGACTTGTCTGCGACACCATCTAGATCGGTGTCCTGATATAGAGTGAGAAATGGAGGATGTAAAACCCAGAGATTACCGGCGTCATAAACTAGTCCTCGGGGATGATCAACCTTGGTAAAGGTCTTTATCTCATCTGCCTGGCCATCTCCATCTCGATCGAGACAACGCACAATTCGCCCATAACCAGCCTCTTTTCCGAGTGAACCTTGCTCATCGATCCCAACCAAGACTTCCCCATTGGCACCTGTGGTTACACACACCGGATAGTTGACCAATGGAGGATTGGCAAAGAGTCGAATATCAAAAGCATCTGCAATTTGTGTATCTGCTAAATTTGCAGGCGAGCCATCGAGCCCCGCTAACCCTTCAGGCAGCTTTGGCAACTCTCCTTCATAAGCTTCAACCTCCCAGATACTTCCCCAAGTATCGGTGCTTGAGCCTAGAAAAGTCACTTTGAGAAACTTCGCTTCAACTGGCTCAATTTTATGACTGACGATACGTTCCACTTTCTTGTTAGCAACTGCATCCGCCACAACCTTCCATTCTTTGCCATCGATGGATACTTCGGTTTTATATTGATAGGCGGCATCTTGCTCCCAGTGAATTCGCAAAGAAGCGATCTTGGCCACTTCGGACATTTCGATCTGCAACCACGCTCCAGGTCCACCGCCGTTGTTGCACCAACGTGTGCGCACATCACCATCGACTGCCTTGTTGCTAAAATTCTGCTTGGCACTCTCCTCGCTGCTTGCAGTTGTCTTCTTACCTAACAGCAAATTTCCTTCTCCACAGCACTTTCCGCTGCTAGGCTGAAGTTGATCTCTTTCACCTCGAGCGATTGCCTGAATTTCGGAGCTCAACTCAGCAGTTGGCTGCTTCAACTCTGGAAACTGATCACCATAAACGGCCCACAACATACCTCGAGTAACCATATCGAGATAAGTAGCTTCAGCCATGGTCTCGTTGTAGTGCCCGATCGTGGTTCCAAAGACGCGAGTGCCATGGTATTTATTGGTCCAAACGCACACTTGGTCTTGCTGATTATCATTCCGTTTTGCTTCTCCCAAAACGGTCGCTGTCGGCCACAATTTGATAGTGTGATACAGCTCACCTTTGGGGACCGTCCAGCGATCTCCAAAGCTCTTCATGATGGGGTGATCGGCTTTTCGATTCTCAACAGTATAAGCGTAATGTGGACCGTGGCCTGGCGACTGCACTCCACAGAATTCGAACCATTCATCTTTGCCGGTTCGATAACAATGCATAGCACAGTGTATTAACACGGCAGGCACACCGCGGCGATGTGGTTCAAGCACTCTCGCGACCCAAGCTGGATCTTTGGCATCGGCGAAGCATTCGTTGTGAACAACAACATCAAACCCCTCCGCCCAATTTGCATCACGATAAAGAGGAATCTCGGAGTTGGTTGCCGTCCCTCCCTGATGCACCACCGTCCACTCTACATTCGCTCGAGCAGAAATGCCTTTGGTGAGAATTTGCTTTTGTCGCGGATAATCATGGCAACATCCACCAGTTACCAAAAGCGCTCGAATCGGCTTACCTGCTGCGGGAGGAGATATTTTTTCCTGCGCCTCAAGTTGATTAGAAGCCAAGAAAACCCATAGAGCGAAAGAGAGCGTCTTCACACAAAAGTACCGTCGACCAGAATTCATCAGTTTAAAACACCTGAATAAATGTAATTTTGAAAACCAATTAGTCATTTCGCCAATCGGCAACGGATGGCGAATCAAGATCATAGAGAATCCAAGGAGGAGAATTAAGGCTATACCGGGCGAGATTATCTAATACCATAATTCATCAATCGAGGTAGCTCAATCGATGGTGCGGACCGATGCATGAATTGCACTCGCCTCGCTTGCATCAATATCTTTAATTCTTCTGTCTGGAGTAATGCTTCGCCAAAATTCCGAGTGAAGTTTTGGCTGAAAATCGAGAGAAAACACGCTGGAATTTGTCCACAGCAAATCGGCTGAGTTCTGTTCGGCAAATTGCGTGTTATTTGGCATTGCAAAGCAACGATCCAAATCGATACAGCGCGTACATTTCTTTTGAGATGGAGCACCCATCACAACTGCAAATGCCAGGACGATAAACCAGCGAAAATACTTCATCTGAATCTTTTCATCGAATCTAAGAAAAGAATGCCTTAAGCGATAATAGACTCAATTGGATGACCATGCACGTCTGTCAGGCGGCGATCAATTCCATTATGTCTCCAAGTAAGCTTCGTATGCTCAAGTCCCATCAAACGTAGGATCGTGGCATGAACGTCATAAACCTTAGTTGGATTGGCACGGTCGAGCGGCTTATAGCCCCATTCGTCGCTTTCTCCATGGGTTATTCCTGGTTTAACCCCCGCCCCACACAACCAGTTCGTAAAGACATATGGATTGTGATCACGACCACCACCGCCTTGCGATGAAGGCATACGACCGAATTATGTAGTCCATAGAATTAGTGTATCTTCCAGCATCCCGCGCTGGGCCAAATCTTTTATCAATGCACTCGCACCAACAGCCATCCCATGAGCAAGAGGCCCATGGTCCCGACGAATATCTTCGTGAGAATCCCAATTTCTTCTGGGAAAGCCATTATCGTTTCCACTCCAAACCTGCACGAATCTCACACCGCGTTCGAGCAGACGTCTTGCTACCAAGCACTTAGTGCCGAAATGATGCGCCTCCTCAGGGGCATTGATCTCCGCTGGCCATTGCTTACCGCTTGCCTGAATACCATACATATCAAGAATGTGTTGCGGCTCATCGCTCAAGCTCAGGGCTTCGGGCGCTGCGACTTGCATTCGCCCTGCTAACTCGTAACTACGGATCCGAGCATCGAGCCTCGAGTCATCCTGTCGCATCTTGGCATGCTGCTGATTCAGTTTTTCCAACGTACTGCGGGCTGCGCTTTCGCTGGATTTCGAAATAAACTTACCGGTTTGATGCGGGTTCAGGTCGGTAATTGGAGAAGCCTTCCCCGGAAAAATAACAGTACCGCTATGTTGCGTAGGCAGGAAAGCGGCATCCCAATTCTTGACACCGTTGGAAGCAAAGCCGCGATGATCGGGCAATACGACAAAGGTAGGAAGATTGTCGTTAAGCGAGCCCAACGCATAACTGATCCAACAACCGGCCCCTGGAAATCCAGGTGTTTGAAAACCCGTCGCTTGCAATAGCGTCGCTGCCGAGTGAACTCCGGAGGTCGTCACCATATTATGGATAAACGTCATTTGATCCACGACGTCGCCTAAAGGTGATACCGTATCGCTCAGAAGTTTGCCGCATTGACCGTAAGGCTTGAAATCCCAAACCGGCTTCAGCCATGGCCCCAAACCATCTTGGAAAGCTTCGACAGGCTCACCAAACTGACTCGGCTGTCCGTGATGCTTGACTAATTGTGGTTTGTAATCAAACAAGTCGATATGACTGGCAGCACCAGCCATAAATAATTGAATGACGCGTTTCACCTTCACCGGATAAATTAATGCCGGATGTTGTATGGTCGTGCTTGCAGGACTCTGCTTCCTGTCAGGTGAACTTACAACTTCGTCCGCAGCTAAACCATCCTTAGCAAGCAAGCCTGCCAGTACAACGCTGCCGAAACCGCTTCCAGTTTGACATAGCCATTGACGTCGATTGAACATTGAAACTCACCTACTTAAGGCAATTAGACCAAACAGAGGACGCACTTTTTATGCGATACGTTAAATCAATCGACAAAGGAAAACTCGTTAAGATTAAGTAACACTCGACAAGCATTCTCCCATCCATGCATCGATGCTAACTCAACAACGGCTTGCTGTTCTTCAATAGTTGGGCGTCGCCCCAAAGCAATCGTGAACGCAAGCTCGCTCATCGCCATCGAGTCCTGGCCGGGTACCTCGCGCCGTAGTCTTTCAGCAAAACGTTGAGCTTGTACCAACATAAAACCATTATTAAGCATGGTTAATGCCTGCGTTGCAGAAACGGTCTCGTTACGACGATCAACTCGAATCGAAGGATCTGCACAATCGAGCAGGGTCATAAAGGGCTGTAACTGAGAGCGAACAATAAAGCGATAAACGCTTCGACGAAAAGTCGAGGGATCGGCTGGATTGGCTAAGTCATATTCATAGTGAGGAGAGTGCTCTGGATGCTCAATTACAAAATCTTGGTACCCCGGACCACCCATGCGTAGATCAAGAGAGTTCGTTGCAAATAGCGTAGCATCTCGTACCGACTCGGCTTCTAACTTTCGTCGATTTTGTCTCCATAGAAATCGGTTTCCCGAATCGATCTCATTTGCTTGTTGATTATTTGCAATCGAACTTTGACCGTAAACATAACTGGTAACAATCTCGCGATGCAATTTCTTCAGCGATTGATCATCACGAAGGCGTAACGCTAGATAGTCCAGTAATTCGGGATGGCTGGGGGTCCCACCCATCCTACCAAAATCGTTTGGTGTTTCGACGATCCCGCGCCCGAAGTGATATTGCCACAATCGATTAGCCATCGAACGCCAAGTTAAGGGATGGTCAGGATGGCACAACCATTTCGCCAGGGCTGCTCGACGCTCCGATTCTGAATGGTTCGCAGGAAGATCAAAATAATTCGGTAAACCGAACAAATTTTGTAAGGCGGTTGGCTTTACTTCGCGTCCTGGCTGTGTCACGTTTCCACGTGCCAGTAAATAGATGGGACGAGGCTTGCCTCCATCGGCGCCAGTACCACGAAAAGCACCGCCCCCATTATGTACCGTTCCAGCATAGACCTGCTGGGGTGGAGGAAGTTGTGCTCTCTCCGTTTGTAAGGCCTTGATCACAGCAGCATTATCCGCAAGTTGCTGACGAAGCTCCGCAGGGATCAACTGATTGAGCACAAGATTTTTCTGGATTCTCAATTGAGCCAACTTGGTCGCTTGTTCGCCCGTGGGCGTCTTACCATCTACTAGATTCTTTGCCCCCCAGCGCGGCCCAGCCTCAATCGAATCAAGAGATTGCACTGATTTGCCCACTGCCAAGTTCTTATTTTGGCTATCGAGGATTTCCATCTCCGCAATGGCAAGAATGTAATCATCGGCACGTTTGGCTAATTGATTTGCGATCAGTCGCACATATCTAACAACAGGCCCTTTGCCGTTGTCTTTTTGACATTCAATATCAACAGGATACCAGCCCGGGTTTTCGAAATCGGCATTTTGATACTCTGCAATATCGATCACTTTCTCTTTGAATTCAGGATCAGCAGAGCCAACCAATTTCCATCGCACAGGAAATCCAAAACCAGCACCGATCGAGTTAAAGTCGTCATAACAAGGATGAAGTCGAATCGCTGAGATTTCGACCTGCGTTTCTAAGTCGACCTGCACCCATTTTTCGGTTT
>JAUMAI010000088.1:0-7725 GCA_032116775.1 Pirellula sp.
GTTAGACGTGTGCCGTTGGCTTAGCCGAAGATCTGACCGGGAATTGAGCTAAGGGTGTGATTGTAGCGGCTGTATGAGTCGATGGGTTTGTTGGGGCTCGGGCTGAAGGTTTAGGAGACTACGCCCGAAATTATCTACTTGTCGTTCTTCAACGTCTGTACTGTATGCTACGTTTTCGATGGTTTTGTGATTGCCTCACACATCGATAACAGAAAGGCCCTACTGAATGTCCCAAGTAGTCGAAGCAACACCGGTGTCACCCTTTGTTGAACGTCGAGCGACTCGTGAGGCGGTTCACGGAGCGGAGCGTCGACAGTTTGCTAATAGTTATCGCGAATTATCCGCGGATGCCAAAGAGCTAGCAGAAGCTATCGATAGTTATAAAGTTCGTCATCGACGTCGATACATTACATTCGAAGAAATGCTTCAAGTGATCCAGGACTTGGGCTATCGCAAAGGCGATAGTTTCTAATAGCGACTTCGGTGCTTGTCGACTAAGCGCGATTGAGCATTAGCTCGGCAAGTCTTCTGAAGGTCACGATTCCGATTTGGTTGCCGCGTTGGTCGACAACGCGGGCCAAGTCGGTGTGTTGACTCTGCATTTGGGTCAACGCTGAGATATGCGACTGTTCTGCAAGTAAGGTCGGAATTGGCTGTAATTCCGGCAACTGAGTCGCGGTTAAAATATCTATGACCCGATAATAGCCAATCAGGTGGCCATCATTTCTGCGAACGCCCACGATGTTATGTGTGCTGCGGCGGATCGTTTCTAAAAGGTCTGTGCGATCGGAAAATTCTTCTACTAAAGGTAGGCCTCGAATAGGCATACAGAAGTTTCGTAACGGTTTTCCGCCATAGGTTAAAAGGTTTTGGGAGATATCTTGCTGGATCTTAGCGAGCACACCCGCTTCACGACCTTCTTCTAAAACACGATGTAGCTCCTGCCGTGCCAAGGCGGGGCGAACTTTCAATGGTTCCTGACCTACCGCACTTTGGATCGCACGACTAAAGAAGTAGAGCACCAAGGAGATTGGGGATAGGAGAATGGCAAAGAAGAGGAACAGTGGTGCTGCACGACGAAGCAAGAAATAGGGAGCATTGTAAAAAAGCGACTTCGGCAGTAATTCACCGTAAATAAATAGTAATGGAGAAAGAAATATAGAAACTGCGACGTCGAATAAATCTCCCATACCTTCGGCCATTGATTGACTAAGTCGTACCAGTGCATTGGAAAAAGCGTAGTTGGCTATGTTATTTCCAACTAGCACGGTCGTTACGAAAACAGCGGGGTTGTTCGCCAGCCATAGGAGACCTTTAGCATTCCAGCTACCGGACATCCCATCCAGGACCAATCGCATACGAGTGACTCGATAGAAGCCCGTCTCGCTACCGCTGAAGAAAAAGCTTGCCATAAAGATCAGCATGATGTGTATATTTCGGGCCAGTCTCGCTACCGCAGAAGAAAAAGCGTGCCATAAAGGCAGCTAGAAGGACAAGGAGAATTAGGATCATGATTCCTCCTCGCCATCAGGGGCGACTGTAAGTCGTACGAGCATTTCTCCACGCCGTGGTGACTGTAGTACTTCGAGGTTTACCCAGTTCCAAGTACAGTGATCTCCAGGCATAGCCAAACGATGGAGTTGGTCTTGAAGTACACCCGCGATGGTCAAAGAGCGGCTTGGCGGCAGCTTGATGCCGATGGCGCGTTCAAGCCGACGCAAGCTGGTCATACCGGTAACGTTCCACTGATTATCGCCTACGGCTTGTACATCTGGGCGGGCTAAAGCGCGATCGGTCGCTCGATGCTGCAAGTCAAAAGCGGCTTCTAGGATATCATCCAGAGTTAAGATGCCGATCACTTCCCCATATTCATTAACCACTACGCTTAGTCGTCGATCTTCGGCGATGAGTCGTTCCCAAGCAGCAGCTAAAGTAGCACACCAGGGAATATAGATCGTGGGTTGCTGCTGATTGGCTAAGTCGCTGATATCGCGCCAAGCTAAAGCATTGAGCGGGAGTGATCCAAGCACTTCGTTTCCAGAGGGGTCGGTCACAAGAATGTAGGGAGTTTTGCGTTCCAGACCAATCAAGTCTCGCATGGAAACAGGGGCGGGTAGGGATTCAAAATCGCTTTTAGGACGCATCCATTCTTCGACTCGGATTTCGGAAAGTTGCAAGATGTTTTGTAGAACGCCTTGTTCTTGATCAACTAATTGAGAATCTGTGGTGGAGAGCAAAATCGCTCGTTGTAAGTCTTGAATCTCTAAATAGTTCTCAGGTTTTTGACCTGGCCATATAAGGCGTCTAGAGGCTTCATTGAAAAATCGTAAGACGGGCGTAATGGGATCGGTTAAACGCACGGCGAGCGAAAGAGGAATACTCACCAGTCGCGAGAAAAGAGGTGGATTTATGACTCCAAGGCTCTTGGGTACCAGTTCACCACCAAGGATCAGCACGACGAGAGAGGCTATGGTAAAGATCGTACTGACTGTCGTACTTTGAGAAGCAGATTCCAGTTTTTGCGCGACCACGCTGGCAACTGAAAAGAAGCCCATATTGATTGTTAAGTTCCAAAATAAGATCGCTGTCAACAATCGATTGGGATTGCTGAGCAAGGCGATTATTCTTTTTTCATTCGCAGACTCACCAGGCAGTTTACGAATGTAGTTAGAGGGAAGTGAAAAAAAGGCTGCTTCACTGGCTGAGAAAAATGCGGAGAAGAGCAGCAGCACCAACTGGACTGGTACCAAGGCTAATGCGGGCCATATCGAGTTCATCAGTTTGCTCGCTCGACAAGGCTAGGGGAATGGAGCATGTTGCCAAGTGATCGGAGAGATCTTTTCATATCAGATCTCTTCATCTACCGTTTTGGCGCGACCGGTCGCGAAGTCGAATTCACTAAGCGCCGGTACAAGCATGGCTGCCGTAGCAAAACCATAGGCCACCACGATGACAGAAACGACCGTCAATTCTTGGTTGCGCAGGACAAAACTGGTCATGGCAAAAAAGGTTAAGAACGGTAGCACGTACGAAGCCAAGGCAATCGCAGGTGAGGGATTGCGGTGCCCGAGTGCCAAATAAAGCCCAGTACCACCACCGAGAATGATCAACAAGAATGGAGCTAATTGTCTGCCGAAAGATCCGCGGAAGCTGATCATGATCAGCATGCACGTCACGATTCCTAGGAAAAGAAAGAAGACTGTACCTAAGCTGACAGAGATCGCGGAACGAGATTGGCTGTAGATCATGCCGCAATGAATGCCGAGGGTACTGACGAATAAGGTCATAACGATCCAACCTGCCAGAACAAATATCAAGTTCTCGAGATTGATGACACCCTGGGACAGCAGATAAAGGCATAACAAAATCGGCACAAGGATCATTTCTTTCGCGACGTAAAAAACACCGATGATCTTGCCGAACAGAAAATCCCAAGAAGAAATTTCGGTCACCAGAAGTAAGTCCAAAGCTTGGCCGTCTCGTTCGTTGGTAATCGAGTTGACAGCCAACGCATTGATAATCACTAAACTTACCAAAAATAGAGGGGCCAGAGTGCGAGCGGCCGGTGGTAGAAGCTCCTCGGTAAGTGTGCTGCGACCGAGAAGTTCGCCCGATTGAACCGCTTGGTAGAGACCAACTCCGATAATGGCTGCCAGAAAAAAGTAAGCGAGGCGAATCACCATCACTTTTTTGCCGTAAGCCCAAGTTCGAATTTCACGCCACATCACTGGATTATTCCACATAGGACGCGGAGGACGAACTTTCCAGGAAGCTTTAGTGCCCAGTTCCTCAGCCGCTAGTCTTTCGGCTTCGTCATCTGTTAAGCGAGGTTGTACTTGACGCGAAGGATTCCAGACTCGAAGACGGAGAATACTTAAAAGACACAATGCTAAGGTGAGAGCAGCCGTTGTGAGGGTGTACAAGAAGGGAAGTTGCCAACTGTTGCCTACATTCACGACAGGAGGTTGGCAAGCGATCCAAGCAGCTCGTAGCGGACTAACGATCGTGGCGATCTCCTTCGGTACCATCGGAAGCCATCCAGCGGCAACTGGTTCCCAAATCACGCACCACAGTACTAAGCTGAGCGTGATAACGGCTAGAGTCTGAAACGTCTTCTCACGCCAAAATGCGACGGTTGTTCCAACAGCTGCGCTCCACAGAATGGTCGCTCCCGTAACCAAACTGACCGATAGAACTTGCTGAGGCGATACGCCTCCCAGCAGTGTTAGCAAAAGGAGAAGCGGGATTGCGGCGAAAAAAAGCTGTAGAACATTGAGCAATCCGGCAAAGTATTTGCCCAGCACGATTTGCGAATTCGAAAGTTCAGTCAAAAGAAGAAGGTCGAAAGTTCGGCGATCTTTTTCGTGACAAATCTGATTCGCTGCTGATATGGCGGCCAAAAACATTAGTACGACTAGTTGGAATGGTGCCACAATCTGAAAGGCCATCATCCCAAATTGGGCTAGGTCACCAGGATTGCGAACTTGCTGCAAACCAGCCAGGAGCAACCAGACAGTACAGACCAAACTGAATAAAGCAGCCACGAACGACACTCGTTGAATGTAGTGACGTGTCCGTCGTGGACTACTGAGCCATTCGCGAAGAAAAATTGGTCCGACCATATCACGACTGTTACTAATTCCAGATGGAAAAACTCGATAGCAAGAGCCGTAAAGGTGTTGGCTCAAATCCGTATGCTTTCGCTGCGTCCAACCGAGACTGGAAGTCTCAGCCGGTTTATCTTCCTCCAGTTTAACTGGTTCCGCGGCGATTTCCCTCCCCTGGACGGTCGGAAGACCTCGCATGAAGGTAGGGTTTTAAGTGGCATTATTACCGTGTGTAACGATTATAACCTCCCTCGGGGAGTCGTCTAACCGAATAGTTTAACAGAATTGAGTCGTTTTTCCGGAAAAAATCTAGAGTTACAGGAAGCCAAGTAGCGGAAATCCATTTAGCTGTCAGTACGTCCTGGCAGAAATCGGTCTGTCAAAGCAGGGATTGTACCAGGGGTGATGCAATCCCGGAGAGTTTGTTGCTGCAGATGTGATACTTGTTAACAGGGTTAGCTCACCGAGAGTTAATAGTAAAAGCGTTAACAGTAGGCATCGGGTAGCTAGCGATTCTAGCTTGGATCATTGCTGTCGTTCTTGGTATGAGGCCTCCTCGAAGTATCTATGTGGGCCTCAAACCAGTGCGAATGGCCGAACAACAATTTCGCAACCGAGCGACAGGATAAGCAAAGACAACTCATCCCTTTTACAGGGTTCTGCTGAGGTGACATTACCATGATGCGAAAAAAAATTTGGATCGATCAAAAGGTGCAAGGCGGACTAGTGAACCGAGCCGTAATATATTGGCTCTCACTGGTTGCTTATTTTGCAGTTGGTCATGTCGTCTTTCAGTTTATCGATCAGCCAGAGTGGACTTACGAAGAACACTTCAATGCTTTGTTGAGCACTTTTGGATTCTGGTTTCCTGGCATCGTATTGATGACTCCACTGATTGTTTTTGACATCGTGAAGACGAGTCATCGTTTTGCCGGGCCGATCTATCGAATGCGCAATTATCTACATAAGGTAGGTACTGGCGAAGAAAAAGGAAAGCTTTGGTTTCGCGAGGGTGACTATTGGTGGGAGTTGGTTGAGCCGGTGAACACCCTTGTCGCGCGAATGCTCAGTGCCGAGGAGTCTGTCGCTAATTTCAAAAAGAAGATAGCAGCATTGGAACGCGAAAATATGCAATTGCAAAAGCAGTTGCAGGGCAATACTCCGAACGGACAAGTCGCCCAGAAGCCGATTGCAGCACCCGTTGTCAGTGGTGGCATGGCCACTACGAGCACTTCTTCACCGGTGTCTTAGGCTGCACCGCTTTTCCGTGAGTTCTGCTCGTATTGCAATTCAACTCGGGCGATTCATCGATGGCTATGGTAGGGGAGGGCTTCCTGCGCGAGGCGAGCCAGCATCGTTTCGAGATCGACACGAATGCGGGCCATCAAGGGATCCTCAGCACCCTTGGGACCTCGTTCAACCGAGACTTCAATTGGATCCCCGACTTCAATTACAGCCTCCAAGTGTCGGGCTGGCCGATTGCGATCGGTGAGATCTTCTTCGTAGCGTTCAACCGTTTCAAGTAATCGCGTCACTGTGACTGGATGATCGAGATAGTCAGCTGGATATGAGGCAACTTGCTGTGCCAGATAGAGGTTGGCTAGTTCCTTCCAGCGAGTTGTGCGATCGGAGGGTTCGATCGTCCCTTGAATCATATCTGGGATAATCTTCATACGCAGGGCTTTGATGCGTGGGATGATAGGGCCGAATTGAGTGCGCCCGAGCCATTTCGTTTCGATCGGGTGAAGCAAGTGATCGATTAAGCGTTGTTGTCGATCGGCCACTGGTCCACTTTGCGGGCTGCCCAAATGCTCAAGTTCTTTTAAGCATAGTAAGCCGAGGCCTACATCTTGAATCCTTTTGATCAGGCATTCTTCTTTCACGGTATCCCACGTGAGTCGATGTTCGATGTCTTTCAGAATGGGATGGATCACGGCATGAATTTCGCCGTGGAATAAGTATTTGATGGCTACCGGATGGACAACCACTTTTCGATCTGGATGATCTTTCTGCCGTTTCTTGGCAGCGGCACGAGCGATGAAGGAGACTCCATCGAGCAGAGCTTGCAGGCGATCATTGGAGCGAAAGACAGCTCCTTCGGGAAAGAGTACAAGCGGGCGTTGGGCTTCAGCGAGAATATCGATTGCGGTATCAAGTGACTGTCGATCGACACCTTCACGGTAGACGCTGAATGCACCCATCTTGCGAATGGCCCAGGGAATAAACTGGCCTTGATGGAAGAGATGCCAGCTGGCCATAGCAAAGACATGACGGCCCACGGCTCTGGATAGCCAGCCCATCACTAAGGGGTCGGCATAACGGCAATGGTTTGGAGTTAGAAGGACTCCATGGCCTGCTTGTAAAGATGCTTTGAGTTTATCGACGCCGCGTAATTGGTACTTTTCTACCCCATCGTATTTTTTGAGATAATAATCAACCAGGCGAAATTTCTGGATGAACGCTGGCCAGAGGTTGCCGCGATGTGGAGGGATGAATTTGTAGGGCTTTTCGATAATGATATTTTGCATAATTGGTTGCGGCGAGGACTTCGAACAATTCGGGCCCGCAACCAAGACCCATTACTTGGAAGGGGTTTTGTAACCGAGTGGATGGGTGCTATGCCATTGCCAAGCGGTCTCAATGATAGACTGAACGTCGATATATTTTGGATACCAATTAAGTGTTTTTTGAGCGCGGGAGCTGTCCGCGATCAATAAAGCAGGGTCTCCAGGGCGGCGAGCCTCAATTTTAGCTGGGATTGGATGGCCGGTGACTCGCCGGCAGGCTTCGATGACCTCTAACACGCTATGGCCTTTGCCGGTACCCAAATTCAGCTGGAAATTGCTTCCCGGTTGCAGTTCGGTAAGAGCGGCAAGGTGGGCGGTGCCCAGGTCGTCGACATGGATGTAGTCGCGAATGCAAGTACCATCAGGAGTTGGGTAGTCGGTGCCATAGATGCCGATATGATCGCGCTGCCCTAAAGCGACTTGCAAGACGATCGGTATCAGGTGTGATTCAGGTTCGTGGTCCTCGCCGATTCCGCCGAGGGGGCTGGCACCTGCTGCATTGAAATATCGCAACGCGGCACAACCAAAACCATAAGCGCGAGCGTAATCGG
>JAUMAI010000088.1:7735-14054 GCA_032116775.1 Pirellula sp.
CAATTACCAGTTTGGAAAAGCCGTAGGGATTGATTGGAAGCTGGACTGTGTCTTCGGTGATCGGGATCTTCTCGGGTTGGCCATAAGTCGCCGTGGTACTCGAAAACACGATTCGCCAGACCCCTGCTTCACGCATCGCCTCCAGTAATTCCAACGTAGCGATGACGTTGTTGCGATAGTACATCGCGGGATGTTGCATCGATTCGCCTACCAGCGCGAAAGCGGCGAAGTGAATCACCGCTTCAATCTGATGTTCGCGTAGTACGGATATCAGTTTAGCTCGATCTTCCAATTCACCTTCGATTAAAGGTAAGCCCTGGGCTGCTAGTCGATGTCCGCGCGAGAGATTGTCGTAAATCCAAATCTCATTGCCCTGTTGTTGGAGCAGGCGGACGGTATGAGAGCCAACATAGCCGGCACCACCGATTACCAGTATTTTCATCTCAGGCTCCGTCTCGGCTCGTGGCCGTTACAATCGTTTTATTGCGTATTTTCGTCACACCGATTCGCGCTTACGTGGATATTTGTGATCCAAGCCATTTTTTGACGCAGCGAATCTGCTCCAAAGGCGAACCTATTAACGAACCTTAGTTTTTAGGTTGGAATCGGGCAAGTAACTCCAGCCAACTATACGTGGAACAATTTATCTCTAATCAGGTTAGTGATAGAATTGCGACGGCTGAACTTGTCATGTCCAAGTTACTGGAACACTTCATGGGAACGAGCAAGCTCCGGCAGATACGACAGAACCAAGCAGCTACTCCCGCGCCAACTGTCCAACAGAGTTGTCGGCAGTGGATTGAGCGTTTTGTAAACTATTTGCGGACCGAGTGTCATTTGGCTGAAAACAGTGTATCAGCCTATCGACGCGATCTCGAACGATTTGCTACATGGTTGCAATCGCGCGCCATAACGCACCTCCGAATTGCTGATTTGACCGATTATGTGGGGTGGTTAGGAAAGCAAACGTTGGCTTCATCCTCGGTGTCGCGGCACGTGGTGTCGACTCGTATGTTCTTCAAGTTCTTACAACTTGAGGGAGCAATTGTCGACAATCCCGCCGAGTTACTGGCGACGCAAAAGATTTGGCAGCGGGTACCACATGTCTTAACGGTAGGGGCAGTGGATCGTTTTCTCAGGGCACCACAATCTTATGATGCCTATTGGCTTCGCGATCGGGCACTGCTTGAAGTGCTATATGCGACTGGTTGCCGTGTCTCCGAAGTAAGTCGAATGCTGGTCGCTAATGTGAGACTTCAGGAAGGGTTTTGTTTGTGCGAAGGAAAGGGTAGCAAGCAGCGAATGGTGCCATTAGGTCGCCGAGCTATTGAGGCGATTGAAACGTACATGCGCGATTTGCGCCCGCAATTGAGCAAAGGTCGCCCGCTTCAAGATATACCGTGGCTGATCTTGTCGCGCAGCGGTCGGCCCCTGCGTCGAGAAGCTATTTGGGAATTGGTTAAACGATATGCCCTACGGTCTGGTATCGATCCAGATATTAGCCCTCACACGCTCCGCCATAGTTTTGCAACTCATCTTTTAGCAGGTGGGGCTGATTTACGCCAAATCCAGGAAATGCTTGGTCACGCCTCTATACAAACGACTCAGATTTACACTCAAGTCGAGAGCTCTCGGTTGCAGAGAGTTCATAAGCAGTTTCATCCGAGAGCCTAACCGCTAAGCCAGCGTGTGTGGTTTGTTGATGCAGTTGGAGATTATGAGGTCTGCAGGAATGAAAAACGCTCACCAATTATGGTGAGCGTTTGTTGTAGGCTTTACTCAGACGCTTTAGCTGAGGGTGTTATTCCCCCTTGCGCGTCGGCGCGAATTTGATCTTATCGACTAAACGAACGATATTATCACCTTGACGTTGGCCCGTTACTGACGTGATGGCTTGAATCACATGCTCGTAGCGAAGGTTATAGTCAAGGTCGATTTCAACCTCAGGTCCATCTTCTCCCTTGGGGCCATCTGTACCACCGACAAAGTCGAGGATGTAGGCGTTGAGGGCCTTGAAGTCGTTTCCGAAAGAAAGGCTATCGTTTAGTACAATATCAGCGATTCGTCCATTGCCATCGGCTTTGAGTCGCAGTTTCAATGGGATGTCCGTTTGATCCGGTGGAGGGCCTGCGTTCGGTGCCTGGAGCGGCATTCGAACATTGAAGTCACCTTCTTGGATGCTGATTTTAAATGTCATCACGAAGAAAATGAGCAGCAAGAAAACAACGTCGATCATCGACGTCATTTGCAATTCTGCCTTATCTTCGCCGTGGCTATGAGAGCGAATTTTCATCGCGATTTATGCTCCGCTATCGATTTACTTAGGTTCTTCTTTGACACGCAGAGCGAATCGCTCAAATCCCATCTCTTGGCATCGTTCGATTAGGTCCTGTACTCGACCACCCGCTACATCTCGGTGGCCACGAATCACAATATTTGCATCCGAAGCGGTTTTCTTTTCGAGTTTCAGCACTTCGATCTCACGTCCTAAAAAGGGACGCATTGCTTCAATGGCCATTTCTTCGCCACCGAGAATGACTGTCCCTTCTTCGGTTAGATGCAAGACGATGGGTGACTCAAGTTTTTCTTCCGCAGGTTTAGCTAGTTCGCTATCCGGTAGTTGGACGCGATCATTCTGCTCGGACTGCGAGAAGTTGATCAACACCATGAAGAAAGCGATCAGCTGGAACACCATGTCGATCATGGGTGTCAAGTCAGCTTCGGCTTTAGCCTGGTTATGGGACTTAATCTTCATAACGATTTCCAGTGCTGATTTATTTGGATTCTTCGAAGCGACCGATAATGCGTTCGCTGGCATTACCGACTTCCAAGATCAAGCGTTGTTGGCGGTTACGAAGAATATTGAAGATGGCAATCGCTGGAATCGCGATAACAAGACCAACCAATGTTGTGAAAAGTGCTGTTGAAATACCAGCCGCGAGATCAGCGGGCTTGGGGGAGGTGTTGGTGCTAGCGATAACCTCGAAGGACGCGATCATACCTTGAACCGTTCCGAGTAGTCCCACCATCGGGCTAACGTTGCCGATCAAAGCAATGTAGCTCAAGCGGTGGTCAAGCTTCATTGTTTCCTCTTCGCCAACTTCCTGCATGCCTTCGATTGCTTTGGCGTAGCCACGCTCTAATCGGCTGAAGCCAGCGGTTAGAACTTGGCCTAAGAACGATTCATCGGCTGCAGCCAGTTCTGCCGCAGCTTGGAGATTACCGCCATCGAGGTTTTCTTCTACCGCCTGAATGAGATCGGGAGGGCAAACGTTATCTCGGCGTGAGGTCAGTAACGCCATGACAACTAAGCCCAGCAAGGTGAAGGAGAGGAACAAGAAAGCGAGCGTGTAGGATAGTCCCAAGGACTCATAGGTCCAAACGAGTAGGTTTTTTGCTTTTTTAGGTTGGGCATCTGCGTTTCCGCCCGCGGCATTTGCGGGTGCTGCAGGTGCTTCTGCAGCGGCAGGTTCTTCGGCCGCTGGAGCTGCCTCTTCTTGGGCGGAGACAAAACTGGTGCAGATAGTGGCACCTAATACCAACAACGTACAGCCAAGAAGAAATTTTAGAGTGAGATTATTGGCCAAAGTGAGCATGAGGCTCTCCGGTTTGGGTAATAGACTAGCGGTTGATGAAAACGGTGATTTGTAACACAAGCATCTACAGATTACTTGCTGGCCCAAACAGAGCCAGCATAAGTGGTGGTTAATCGGCTTTTGGCTTCGGTCGCACGTTGGGCTTCGTTGAGTGTGGGCCAAAGTTGACTCAAATAATACAAAGCTTCGGCGTGATTTTCAGCATCTCCTGAGAATAAAAGATCCGTATGCAAGTAAGCCAATACAGCTTCGTTGGTTTTGCCTAGTTTTTGGTAGCAGGACCCCTGCGCGTTGTAAAGTTTTCCATAAAGCTCGATATCTGTAGAGTCGCCCTTCGCGATCCATTCGTTAATTTTTGCCAAGGCAGCTGCCGCATCACCTGCTTGCAGCGTGCATTGGGCGAGAGCGACATCGGCCAATTGCTTCAGCCGAACATCTTTAGGATTGGAGGCTGTCATGCCAGCCAATGGTTCAAGAACTCCCTTGGCTTCGGCGACTTTACCTTGCAACAAAAGGGTAAATCCCTCCTGATACTTGCCTTGGTTTTTTACTTGACCGAAGCTCGACTCACCCATGCGTTTGTAGAATGACAAAGCATTATCGTAGCGGGCCATGGACCCGGCCAACTGACCGAGCAGTTGTGAGGTTTCCCAATAGTGATAACTGTTCGGGTTATCTTTGTCGAAAGCGACCAGCGCTTTGACTGCGGCCGCTTTATCGCCCTTGCCAGCTAACGCAAGTTTTCCATTGCAGTAGGCTAGGTAAAAAGCGAGGTCCTTTTTGGCGTTCTCATTTTTCAATGATCCCGCGTCTACTTTCTCGAATTCCTCTCGAGCCTGTTCGTACTGTCCTTGTCTCGCAAGATCGCGAGCGCGGCCCATATTACTTGGTTCGCCTTCGAAAACGATTTTAGCTATTTCGTTCACAGCTACATTTTGTGGAGTACCGCGAACTTCGATAACAACTTTTTCACGATCCAATTCGTTGATCACACCGGAGAGCGCCGCACCCTTTTCAGGGAAAATACGATCTTGTGCTCGAGTCGTCTCGGTAACGCCAGCTATTGCTGCGCAACAGAGCGAGGCGATTGCGAGCGTGCGATGATTGTTGAAATAGTTTCGAAGCATTGGAAAAAGGTCCATCGTGTTTGAGCTCATTTGGTGGATAGTCCTTTCAGGCCGACAACATTTTGTTTCAATTCGCGTTGTAGATCGCGAGTAAGTTTGTCATAGCGTTCCGTGTAAACCGGTCCGCCCAATTCGGGATAAAGCTTTAAGGTCTGTTTGATATCCGTAAGGGCTTTGTCCAGTGTTTTGGTACGTAGTTCAGGATCGGTGGTTGCCATCGCTTGAAGATAGCGACAGCGAGCCAGTTCTAATCGTGACTCGAAGAACGTCTCTTCCATGTTGGGCTTACCAGCCGTTAGCTGTGAAATACGACCCCATCCCCATACGATATTCTTGCGAGTCTTGGGATTGGGAAGATAGCCACTCACGGCTTTCGAAATTGCAGCAGTGTCCTTGGGATTGGCAGAGGATTGCAGCATTCGAGCAGCTTCTACTTGCACGTCTAGCATCATTTCATTCTGCTTCAGGATCTCCTCAATCAGCTTTAAGGCTTCTGCTGTTTGCCCAATCGTTTGATAGGCCTGGGACATCATGAATCGAACTTTGACTAAATTTTCGGGAGTGGTAGCTGGGTCGGTTCGGAGAGCATCCAACGTTTTTACCGACTCACCAGCCAGTCGCTTCGAAGCCTCTGCGGAGCTGGGAGTTCCTTTAAGGGCTTTAGCGATGGAGCCGAGAGTTTGGCCAACCCATAGTTTGGTCGTTGGATCTGTCGTCGAATTTCGCAGTTGAGTGAGTACCACACCAACACCGTTGGCCAGTCTTTCTCGGGCTGCGGCATCCGGTGTAGCTTCAAGCTGCTGCTGCAAGTCACGAGCAATTCGGAAGAAGACGGCAGCTAGTTTCTTCTTGCCTTCTTCATCATTACCCGCGATGGTACTTAACTTATCGACCATGGTCTGGATACGTTCGACAGCCTTGTCATCCGACTTCGTAGCAAGCTGAGCGATATTGATTTGTAGCGCAGCTTGATAGGTTCGTAACGCCGTAGTTCCTTGGGATGAGAGATCGGTATTCTTGTCAAGCAATGCGATCGGCCCCCTGTCCGCATTATTGAGCAAGTCGCTTGCTTCGGTGAGTTTGCCGTCGATCATCCAGAGATTGATCAAAGCTAGTGCTGCTTCGATCGAAACCACGTCCGGCTTGTCAGCAGCAGGCGAGGTCATGACGCCTTCATTGAGAGCATCCATCGCTGTCTGTCGGGAGGCGACCAAGGCTGGATCGGTCGGGTTGTCGCCAGCAGCTCTTAGGCGTTTGTTGTAATCGTCCCACAAGCTAAGTCCTAGTTGGCGGCGAATCTTGCCACCGGCCACGGTGTCCGCTGGAACCATAGCGACGTAAGTGCGTGCCTTTTCTAGGTCACCATTGATAAGCGTTAGTTGCACAAGAAGATTGGCAGCTTGCTGTGACTCTTCAGCGGCTGGCCATGTTTTGAGGAGGTATTCAGCCAAGCCCTGGAGCTGACCGAAGATAAATTCTTTTTGCGACGCATCGGCCTTCTGTAACATGCGTTGATACGCATTAAGACAGATCATGCCAGCTTGCAAGCCCCAAGTTTCGCCTGCGGAGGAACGAGTCGTGAAATAAGATGCGGTG
>JAUMAI010000089.1:0-14470 GCA_032116775.1 Pirellula sp.
CTCCGAGCTGCGGGACTTTGAGGACAAGTTGCGGCGGGCGGCGAACCTGCATCTCGATCCCGACCTCAACGATGGCGTAGTCCTGAACATCGCTCCGCTTCACGAACTCGTTCCGTGGAAGGAAGCCAAGAAATATTGGGAAGAACTGCTTGAGGGCAAATATGAGTGGTCCTCTATCGGCAAGCAGCTTCGCCAGAAAGGGTTGGTGAAGTAATGGCAATGGGCAACATCGGAAATCTGCTTCAGCACTTTGTCGCTCTGCGGGTCGCTCAGAGGTTGGTGGAGAATTGGAATCAGGCAAATAAACCTATTGAATACATCGATTGTTATTCGATGGCTCCGTGGGAACCAATCACAGGCGCGCAGCCTCAGGGGTTTGTCGATCTGGTCAGGCGTTTTCCTGCCAAGCAGGAGCAGCGTGATTTTGTCGGCGATGTATTTCTTAAGGCGTGGGAGGATCGCTACAGCCCCGATGAAGTCCCGGTTCATCCTCAACAAAGGGACTACCCGAACACTGCTGTTCTGCTTCGCGCTGGATTTCCGGAACAGGCTTGGGGAATGCGGCTTCACGAGGACGACTCTACCGAAGAAGAGAAAAACGTCGCTCTCTCCGAGTGGGCACGCAATCAAACCAACGGCAGCTATCAGGTAGCGGGAGACTGGACTCAGTCAACTCTTATCCGAAACTGCCCTGCTCCGACTGACAGGCCCGTTTTCCTCATGCTCGATCCATTTCAGATTGTCACTAACAGAAATGCCGCCGCTAATAACGGTGGCTATCTTCCAGAACGCCTTCTTAGATTCCTTAGTGGACAGCATGCTTTGAGTATTTGTAAACAAATGGTAAACGGAGAATCGAAGCCGATTGTGGTGACATTGTTTTCGTATGCCGATGCGAGACCTAAAGTAGCTGATCGCATCGTGCGCGGGCAATTTGCAGATGAGTATTGGCAAGTAGAAAGCGTTCAAGCTGGCCCCTGTCAGGGGCGCAACGGTAGGAACTGGCATGTCGGGTGGATCGTCTCAACCGGTTTAGAGTCCCCGTTGCTCGGCCAACCAGCCCAAGACGAATGGAATCGCTGGGTTACCGGAGAGGGGAATTGAATGTCAAACGGTGTCGTTACAGAACATCTCGTGCAACTGATCGCCAAGCAGGTTGAGGACAAGGGGCTGATTGTCTGGTACGACCCGGAGCAAGCCTATGGATCGGCGGCGGCGGAACTCACGCTGCCAAACACCACCGTGGCCTGTTACGACGGCAGCTTCATCCAGTTGCGCAAAGAGATTGACCACCTGCTCAACGATGGACAACCACCCCGACTGGTCGTGTACGTCCCTGTCGAGCGTGAGAAGACTCACAGCGCCCTGATCGAACTCGATTGTGCGGGGGTGGTCATGCAACCCCGGCAACAACCACCAGCCTGCAATACTCGACTGTCCGTCTTGGCACGCAACGCCCTCAAGCCAATTCTGGGCGAAGATCAGGTTGGTGAAATCGAACGACAAGTCGAGACGGGCAAGTTGTCACTGGCCGACCTGAACTCGCTGGCCGAGCAGGGGATCGACATTTCAACCGGCGTGTTGAAGCTCATCTTCGACTCGGCCAATCCCCAAGAAGTTGCCTTGGCCTTTTTGCACAGCGACCAGCACGATGAAGTGGTCGGGAAGAAGGAAGCCCAGAAAGAACTGCGTCACCTGTTGCAAATCAGCTTCGATATCGAACTATCTGCGGACGACTCGCTGGCGGGCTGGAGAACGAAACTGGGAAGGCACATTATCGTCACGGACCTGTTGGCGTCACTTGGTAAGCCGTTGCCCAGTTCTTTGTCTTCTGTTTCGGTTGCCAGTGGCTCGGGCGGCATCGACGCTTGTATCCGACTGGCTCGAACTTGGCGCAATAGCCGAGAGCACCGGGACAGCTACATTGCGACGGCAAACAGAGTTGGGCAGGAATTAGCCTCGGTTGCAGATGAGTTGTCACCAATCGATGGTTTCGCAGTTAAAAAGGGGCCGAAGGGCGATTCGATGATCGTTCACGAACAATCGCTCGCCGCTAGTGCTCATCGACAAAACATCTTTGAACGGTGCGAGACACTGCTCCATTTCGAGTTAGAGTTGCTTCAGTATGTCGAGACCGAATTGTTGAAGGGGGCGAGCACTGATTTGCTGGAACTCGCAATCCTGCGGATGTCTGGTTTTTGGGCAGATGTGACACCGCCCATTCAGGCTCGTTGGGCATTGATCTCTTCCGCCGCCGAGGTCTTGATCGAAGCCGACCGTGTGGGCAAGGCGTTGAAGAAGGCTCCCACGACGGTCCCAGCCCTCGTCAAAGCGTATGCCGATGATGAAGAACCGTGGTGCCTGCTCGATACGCACCACCGGCACATGGAGAGCCGCAAATACAACTTTGAGTTTGCCGCCACGGACGATCATCACGGGCTGGAGAAACTCATCACCAAAGCGGAGCAGCGATACACCGAAGTCGGTTCCGAATTGGCCAAGCACTTCATCACACACTTCCAAAAAGCTAAGCATCCGATCAAGGGCTTGCTGAGGCAGCGTGATATTTTTGAGAAGAAAGTGAAGCCACTCTTGGGCGACGGCAAGGTGGCCTACGTTTGGGTGGATGCTCTGCGGTTCGAGATGGCTAGTGAGCTATGCCGGTTGCTCGCTGACGATTTCAAGCTGGAAGTTCAACCGGCCATCGGCACGATGCCGACGATCACCGAAATCGGCATGGCGGCATTGCTTCCGAAAGCCCACGAATCAGCCAAGGTGGTCAGCGTAGGGGGCGGTAAGCTGGCTCTGGAGATTGGCGGCAAGGTCATCAAGGATCGCAAGGACCGTGTGGCGTTCCTGAAGGAACATGCGGGTGTTTCGGTCTTCGATGCCAAACTGGACGATCTGTTGCCAAAGCCCGGCAAGAAGGTCAAGGACGGCATCCAAAACAACGAGTTGATCCTGATTACCTCGCAGGAGATTGATGAATTGGGCGAGGCCGACAACATGTCTCAGGCCCGTCTGCAAATCGACGGTGTGTTGAGTCATTTGCGGCGGGGTGTGCGTGTACTGGCCGATCACGGCATCAAGACCATCGTGCTGGTGGCCGATCATGGGCACTTGTTTGCCGACGAGATCGGGGAGGACATGAAGATAGAAGCCCCCGGTGGCAAAGCTGAAGACCTGCACCGCCGAGTATGGGTGGGTGTCGGTGGAACTTCAGAGCCATCGTACCTTCGGACATCGCTGAACTCGCTCGGTGTCGATAGTGAATACGACATTGCGACCCCGTGGACATTTGCTGTCTTCAAATCCAAGGGAGGTGGGCGAGCCTATTTCCACGGCGGCTTGTCCCCTCAAGAATTGATTGTGCCAGTGGTTGTGCTTCACTCGACAACAAAGCCATCGGTGCAAACGACCGGCATCCAGTGGACGCTGACTCCCGGTACATCGAAACTGACTACAAGGTTTTTCTCGGTGCAGATTGCCGCAAAACAGAGCCAGTCGACTCTGTTCGGATTTGAGCCGCCGAAAGTACGGATCGAACTCCGAGCCAACAAGAAGTGTGTTTCGATCCCAGTAAGTGCCTCGTATGGATTTGAGGATGCGACCGGCGAAGTGAAGCTGAAGGTTGCCGGAGAGGACAACAAACGAATTGAACCGAATACCGTCACTGTGATGCTGTCCGAAGAAATTTCCCAAAAGACAGTGGGAGTCTTCCTGTTAGACGCCACCACGGGAGTGGAATTGGCCGCTCCCCTGACCGTTGATGTCGCCATTTCGATGTGAGGATAAGTTATGCCAGAATTAGACCGAAAAGCGGCATCCGTGTTTGCGGGTAAAGTCGTGCGAAAAGATTTGGTACGCAAGGTAAAGGTGGGGGCCAACGTCCCGGTGTTCGTTCTTGAATACCTGCTGGGCAAGTATTGCGCTACCGATGATCCCATCGCCATCGACGCCGGACTGAAGGTGGTCAACAACACGTTGTCGTCGAACTTCGTCCGTCCCGACGAGTCCAACAAAGCTCAGTCGATGGTGAAGGACAAGGGCAAGCACACCCTGCTCGACAAGGTGCAGGTGCGGTACGTCTCCGACGATGACAAATACTGGGCCGAACTGAAGAACTTCGGGCACAAGTACGTCCACATCCCCGAACATTTTCTAAGGGACTACGACCGCTTGTTGATGGGCGGTATTTGGGCGCAGATTGATCTGAGGCACCAGTACGATGAAGAGCAGAAGGGCAAACGCAGTCCCTTCTGGATCGACAGTATCAAGCCAATCCAGCTTGCGACATTCGATCTCGACGAATACCGAGACTGCCGCAGCCAGTTCACCACCGTCGAGTGGATAGACCTGTTGTTGCGCACCATCGGCCTTGAACCGTGCCACTTCAGCCGTCGCCAGAAGTTGCATTACCTAGCTCGCCTGATTCCACTGGCCGAGTCCAACTACAATCTCGTGGAACTCGGCCCTCGTGAAACAGGGAAAAGCTACGGCTATCAGGAGCTTTCGCCATATACAATTCTTCTGACTGGACCAACGACTGTCGCCAATTTGTTCTTCAACATGGGCACCGGCAAAATGGGGCTGGTCGGTATGTGGGATGCCATTGGGTTCGATGAAGTCGCCGATCTTCAGAAGATGCCCAAGGAAGTCGTCACGACGCTCAAAACGTACTGTGAATCCGGCACGTTTGCCCGTGGTAAGGATTCGCTGTCCGGGATGGCTTCCATTGCCATGTTTGGCAACACGAACCAGCCGGTCGAGGTCATGGTCAGGTCTTCGCACCTGTTCATGCCGATGCCCGACGTGATTCGGGAGGACATGGCATTCCTTGACCGAATCCACTTCTACATTCCCGGCTGGGAAATGCCAAAGATGAAAGTGGATTTCTTTACTGATCACTACGGCTTCGTGGTGGATTATCTCGCCGAGGCGTTGCGAGAGCTAAGGAAGCACACCTTCACCGAAATCCTTGACCGTCATTTTTCGTTTGGGTCGCACCTGAAGTCTCGTGATGTCAAAGCCGTGAGGAAGACAGTTTCGGGGTTGGTCAAGTTGATCTATCCGAACGGCGAAATATCCAAGGATGAAGTAACCGAACTCATCGAGTTAGCACTTGAAGGCCGACGCAGAGTCAAAGAACAACTCAAGAAGATGGGGTCATTCGAGTTCCATCAGACATCGTTTTCCTACATTGACAGCGAGACTCGTGAGGAACGGTTTGTAGGCGTACCCGAACAAGGTGGCCGTGACATGATTGCACTCGACCCGCTCGCACCGGGTTCACTTTACACTGCTTCTGTTGATGACCAAGGAAAAGTGGGCCTGTACCGGATTGAAGTGGGAACGTCACCGGGCACAGGCAAGCTCAAGATCGCTGGCGGTGTTGAAGGTGCCATGAAGGAATCGCTCCAGCGAGCCTTTGCATACCTCCAAGGCCAGAAAGTGAAAATGGGCATCGGCCAACAGTTTGATACCACCGATTTCCATGTTGAAGCAATCGACCTGCTCAGCAACCACGTTCCCTGTGAAGCGGGTGTCGCTTTAGTCGTCGCCGTCTACTCAGCGATCAAGCGCCAATCGGTTCTGGCCGGACTGGTGATCCTTGGAGACTTGAGCATTCAAGGGAACATCAAATCTCTCCGCACGCTGGCTGAACCACTGCAAGTGGCAATGGACAACGGGGCACGCCGAGCGCTCGTGCCGCTGGAAAACAAGCGGAACTTCCTTGAAGTATCCGGCGACATCGTAGAGCGAGTTGACCCCGTGTTCTTCTCCGACCCAATGACGGCGGCGATGAAGGCGCTGGGGATGAACTAATCAAGAAAAGGTTTCATGCCAATGGCAAGCATTTTTTCAACTTATTCAACTGGGGAGAACCGCGTTAAAGCGTCCATACTTGCTGTGTTGCGGTCTCTCTCGCTGTCTCGCATTGAGAGGCTTCTTGGGGCAATGCTCGAACAATCGGAGCTTGAGCTTGTCAAGTTTCAAAACCAGCTTTCAAAGGGTGGAGCTGGTATTCCAGATGCTGCGATTCTTGCGAGTATTCGATTACTGATCGAGACAAAGACCGTCCGTGATGGAGTTCGAAAGCCACAAATTGAGCGGCACTTAGAGCGGTTGGATGTTGCCGTCGAAACAATGAAGGTGTTGCTCGTTCTAACACCGGACGATGAACGACCGAAAGTGCTCGCCGACTTTAACGATCAACGTCTCGCATGGGCTTCATTTTCCACCCTCGATCAAGCCATAGATGAAATGTTGATCGATCCACACGAAGTGGTATCTGAGCGAGAGGCATTTTTACTTAGAGAACTTCAGTCGATGTTGGAGGCTGAAGGACTGCTTGCCAATCCTCGCGATACGGTCGTCGTGGCCGCGCGAAATGCATGGCCAGAATACAACGAGTTCCATGCGTATGTTTGCCAGCCCAATCGAGGATTCAGGCAAGTTACCAGAATGGGATTTTACTCCAAAGGAGTCATCTATCCACTGATCCCTAAGATTGAAGAAATTCGGGACGACGTGTTAATGGAGAAGAATCTCCATAAAGGCCGCTTGGGCGAGTTGGTCAACTTTTTACTTGATCGCTCACTAAGACTTCTCGACCAACGGTACAAGGTATTCTTGCTCTCCGCACCAGATTCGAGTGACACGATCAAGCTCACCGCTGCCATCCCGAACGATAAACGTGATAAATCAGGGAAAGGCACCGCATTTACCATGGGACAACGGTATGTCGCGATCAGCGATCTGCTTACCGCAAAGTCCACTTCGGAATTGGATGCTGATTGATGTCGAAACAACAACTAACTGAGCAGTTCGTTTCGAACCCGATTCCGACACTGCAGAAGTTTGGCGAGGAATCCGAACGGCGACTCGCAGCGATTGCCTACGTAACCCGTGACTGGCTCCAATTCACTTCTGAGGATTTATTGATTTGCGATGCGAGCAATTCATCAATCGAGACGGGTCGTACCTGCAGGAAACTGCTCAGGAAACTATTCGAAGATGGAGTCGAACTGTATTCAAATGCTTTGTTGCACACAAAGGTTGCTGTATTCGACTTTACAACAGCTTTTATTGGTTCGGCCAACTTATCCGAATTTGCCTCGCAGAGAATCGAGTGCGGAATCATTACATCGCACTCAGCAACGGTGGAAGCTATCGTTCGCTTTGTATACCGATTGAAAACAGAATCGTTGCTTATCGATGAAGCATTCTTGACGCGGATTGACGAATTAAAAATTACAAAGCGAATTCCCGAATTCCCCACTGTTGCCAAGGATTCTATCGACGCACTGCGTGATGACACGACTGGTGTAACCTATTGGTTTTTCAAAGGTACGACGTCCCTTTCTACGAAAGCTCAAGAGATCAGCGACAAAATGAAGGCGAAGTGGTCGGAGCAGGTAGATGAACCAACATCTGATGATTTTGAAGAGGTTTCCGAAGACAGCAATCCGTTGCATTTTGAGTCGTTGCAGCACACCGACAATCGCTGGGTTAACGACCTTCAATTTGGAGATCGAGTGCTCTGGGCTTATGAGAGTGATGATTGGGGATGGATTGTAATGCCTCCAAGGACCGTAGTCTCTAAGAGAGTTCACGGAAAGAGCATGATAGCAGGAACCGTGGGGCGATACTGGGATGAGTACCGATCTATCTATCGCCAAAGAGTTTTCGCAATTCTCGGTCTTCCCGAAAATGCTGCACTGCGGAAATTGGATTCGATCGACGAACAGCTTCAGCAATTATTGCAACGATGGGACGAATTGGCCGATGAGTAGCCCATGCGTATTGACACTTCACTCTTTTGGGTTTCGTTTCGAGGAGTGTATGCGTGTTACCTAATGATGCTTCCAATATGATTCGTTGCTTACTCGAAGAAAAGAATGGCTTTATCGGGACGGTCGGTCGGGTTGCAAACCGGCGGCCAAGCGGTTCGAGTGACAATGCAGATTTCGAATTAACCTTTCTGTGCATTGCCCTCGAATCGGCCCGTTTTGAAAGGTTAGGTATCTGATATGGAGTCGGTTGAAGAGTTCCTGCGCGCGCTCGATTCGATTGAGGCGGAGATACGACAAATTCCTGATGTCGTGTTTGTAGAGATGTCTCTAACGCGAGGTGACATGACAGGCGATTTGAAAGACCTCATCGACGAAACTAGTCGTTACATAATGCTCCTGTCATCCAAATCGATTCTCGCGAATTGGGATGACTTGTGTTTTGACATCGGTGGGCCGGAGTTTCCTTTCGTTTGGTCGCTGAAGACATCGCAATTATACGAGTCGTTTCCAACGAAGTTGGCAATCGAGCGAGAACCAGTCGAATTTGCCGTTTGGTACTACCTAGATTCATGGAGAAGCCCTGTCCCTGATCACTGGCTGGATACGCTTCCGCCCGATGAGGACCATTGGCGTGAAGACGGACTTGCGGCTATGGTCTATAAGACAGAAATGGACCGAGTATTCCAAGTCATGAGGTCCCTGAAGACAGCGTGGAGTCTGGCCCCGGAGTCGGTCATCCGCGAATTCGGCGACTTAACGAAGTTTCCCACGGCACGGCGAGAGGGCGGAGATGACGACTTTGATTTGTGGTGGCCTGCCGTCTTGCTTTACCTGGCTCTACGAAAGGTGGACGTCGTTCTATCTGCGAACGCTGCCATGCACATACCGTTCGATTCGATCTTCGACGATTTGCCAGAAGGCGGTGACCATCAAGCGTGCATAGACGCCTTTGAGCCTACAACTTGGACCGTGTCTCTGGGCATTCCCAGCCTGATGGCTGCTACAAGCTGCGCGTTGCGGGCGGTTCGGCGAGTTGCCGAAAGTGGTGGCAAAGCAAGCGAAAGTTTTAAATGGTCTGCGCCTATGCTGGAGGGGTATGTGCTGCGTCTATTAAAGGAACGCGAAGATCCGACGGAGCGCGAGGCCGTCGAGTGGATCGCCGGTACGACACGTAAACCAGAGCCTTCGCGGTCAACGTTGCGGAAGACATATTTCTGGAAAAACCGTCTGAAGAAAATGCCAAAATCTCGTATTACGACTGAATCACAAAGCGGCGTATCGCCTGCTCAAAATTCGGATGTCAGAGTTTCGCACATTGATGTAACGAACGCGGTGCTCGACATCGAGGATAAACTCAATCGGCAACTTGTTGACAACGAGCGTGATACCGTTGAATGGACGCTCGAGCAAGCTGGGCCAAACGAGAAAGAGCGGGAAGAGGCCATCTGCCAACTGATCGAAGGACTCAGAAGGGCTCAAACGTAACCAACGATGCGCTGGTGACAGTTTGGTCGCGACCAAGTTTGAACAATCGGATCCTTGTTTTTAAGCCGTGACCCGTTAGTCACGGCTTTTTTTGCGCCCAAGCCAAGTATTCAAAGGGCTGCGACGGTGCGGCCTCAGAATAAATGGACGGAAGTGAATGAGGCGTTAAAGGTGATGATTTCTAATTTACTGACGATTCGACGGATGGCGAGCCTGCTGTGTGTGGCTGAGGAGGACGTGTCGCTGGCACTGATGACTCCACCTGTCGTGCAGCCGACGAGCCGTGCTGATGATACTCGTGTGTTCGACCGGGAGGCATTTGAGATTGTGCGGTATCGTCTTGAGGCATTGGCGCTCAACTCGCGAGACGAGGAGTCTACCCAATGAAAAAAACCATCGACCTGACTACCGAGACCGTCTTTCCGGTTTCTGAGGCTCCGAATCATATTCCGGGTCATCCTGCTCAAGGGAGCGTTTGGCGCTGGGTGTTGAAGGGCGTTGGCGGTATCAAACTTGAATCCATTCTAATCGGCGGGAAGCGGTTCACTTCCAAAGAGGCAATCCAACGGTTCTGCGATCGGCGAACAGCTGCAACCGACCTCAATGTCCCACCATCACTGACATCACGCCAGAGGGAGCGTGAAATCTGCCGAGCCGAGCGTGAGGCATCTGAGGCAGGGCTGTAGCAAATCATTTCTAAAAATTAAAGATCAAGGAGTAACAACAAAAATGAACAATGACCAATTGATTTCGCTAGCGTCGCTCGTTATCGACACTAAGTATCAAACGCGAGTATCGATGAACGAGTGTGCAACCGCCGATTACGCCGATGCAATTAGGCAGGCAGGAGGTTGGCCGTTTCCTCCAATTGAAGTTGTGAAGCAAGTCCTCGTGGACGGATTTCACCGCATCGCTGCGGCTAGGCAAGTGATCGCTGCGCAAGACACTCCTGCTGACCTGCGAAGGGCTCTTCAGAATATTCCTTGCGAGCGTGTTGCGGTTGATCCAGCGAACAACGACATATCCGACCTGGCACTGCAACATGCACTTGCCGCAAACCACGCGCACGGCTTGCGGCCTTCGAATGCCGACAAGAGACACGCAGTTGAGTTGGCACTAGACAAGTGGCCGGATAGGTCCGACCGCGAGATTGCCAAACTGACAGGGACCAGCCACACATTCGCCAGTAGGGTGAGGGGTGATCTAAAGGTGGCAACGTTGCCACCCGAGTCGCAAGAAGTAACTTTACAAAAAGATCCTGGGAAGGTGGCAACGTTGCCACTTGCAAAGCAGCAAGCGTCCGGCAGCGACGGCAATGAAATTGAGAAGGAGGTCAGAAAAGCGACGTGCAAGGAAAAGCCTTCAGCCACCAAGCTTTTCATGATGATGCAAAAGCAGCATTTTAGTGGACACACCGGCTTGCCACAGTCTCTCGATGCGATGGCCGAAGCAATTGGCGGCAAGGGCGGTAATTACCAAATCGCGAATGAAAGCCTCAATAGCTTTTTGCGAGCAACCAAGTTGATGCAAGATGGTGGCAGCGACGAGCACACGCCTGATCCAAAGGAGGCAGCAAAGAAGGTCAGGAGCATTGCGGATCAGCACAGGGATAAGCTCGTGCGTGCCATTGACGACTATCACCAACACAAGCCGAACGCGAAGGAGCGTGATCGCTTAGTGAAATTGGTTCAGGGGGTGGATCTGTGGTGAATACATTCTTCGCAGCAAGGGAGATGACATCATGTCTTGGACTGAAGGTCTCTGATGTTGGCAATTTGTAAAGGTAATGGAGCTAATTAGGTTTACACTTTGGGAGGATATCAGATCATGGGAAAAAGTGTTGGAAGGCCGGTAGGTCATCGAATCAAGGTAACTCCGAAGCATCTTTCCCAACTGAAGCGGATGGAAGCAGAGGGAGCGAGTAAGGCGGCAATGGCGCGAGCGACAGGGTTGAGTCGGCCGACGATTTATCGTCTTCTGCAGTCGCTTGAGGATTCGAGTGAGTCTAAGACGCTGCTGCGATATCCAGGCGGTAAAGCACGGGGGCGCGGGATTATCCCGGCCATCACGGCGGTCATGGGAGAGACTTATGCAGAACCGTTCTTCGGTGGCGGCTCAATCTGCTTAGCACTCATCAAACGCAATTCTGTTTGCAGTGCGGTTATCAATGATGCAGACCCACGAGTAGCGGCGTTTTGGACGGCGGTGATTCAAGATTCGGCAGCGCTGGCGGAGAAGATTGAGAGATTTGAGCCCAGCGTCCAGGCGTTTCTACAAGCCAAGAATCGGCAATCCAACGGCGGCACCGACGCTTTCGATTTCCTCGTAGTTAATCGGCTATCGCACGGTGGGCGTGGGATATTGGCCGGTCCCCAGGGCGGCTTCGAGCAATCGGGCAAATACGGGATAGGTGACAGATGGAACGCGCAATCTCTGATTGTGATTCTCACTGAAACGAGCCGTATGCTGTCGAGTGTGACCGATAGATGTGAGTGCAGAGATTTCACCGAGATTCCGGGTGACACAGTATATCTCGACCCACCATATTACGACGCTGGTCCAGAGCTATATCCGATGGCATTCAAACGTCAGGACCACGAGCGGCTGAGGGAGCACCTGCGAGGTCGTTCGAGCTGGGTGCTTAGCTATGACGACCACCCATGGATACGCGAAGCGTACGCGGACTGCAGGATCAAGCGTACACACACGAATGGGAACGGAGGGGCAAAGCGTGAATTGATCATTCAGCCCGTCGAGTCAAAACAAACAAACACTTCTGGGGCGTGACACCATGGCGATGGCGCTGTTTGCAGAACAGCGTCAGCAGCCCATGTTGCGTCGAATGATCGGTAACAACCTTAGACCCACAAAGTGCTTGGAGGTACCCGGGTCGAACCAAACAGACGTCAACAATGGTATCAACTACTACCGCAACAGTCGAGGTGCGCGATCAGGATCCACTGGTTGCAATCCCATCGACAATTAAGCTCCCTCAAGGCAAAGACGGAGACAAAGTCGCAGCCTTCCTTCACTACCTCCAGGTTCTCACGTCACTAACGTATGAGCGCAGGGTGCTGAGACATTGGATCAACATTCCTAGGGAGAGGATTCGCCAGCTGATCGGTAGAGACTATGCGCCGAAAATCAAAGAGCTTGCAGCAAATGGAATTATCGAAGTCAACCACCGGTACTCCACCGGTGAGCTCTCGGCAGACGGCCAGGCTTTTACTAAGTCTTTCCGATTTGGCGAAAAACATTGCCATGGGAAATTCGTCTCACGAGCAATCACAGCGAGCTGGGCAAAGGAGCGGGCACGAAAGGTCTACGAGATAGACGAGGAAAACCTGCGACCCGCCGGGATGCACTTCCGACGTATGTTTGACCATTTCTCGATTTCGCCGGACGCGTTGCAAGACAGGAAGCTCTCGTCGATTTGGGCGAAGTTGGCAATTGTCCGTTTCATGAACCGCGAAGAGTTTGCGACGAGATGCGACTATGGGCGTTACCACTGCCTCACAAGCCAACTACCAAGGGAAGCGAGGCAATACCTGAAGATTCGCGGTGGAGATCGGCTGTGCGTTGTGGATGTATCAGCATGTCAGCCGCTGATTCTAGGCGTCTTGGCCGGGAGCTGGTCACGAGACACAACTAGACACCATACACAATCAAGCTACTATCCATATGTGGCGCGGTTTTGCCGGTCCAAAATTCCCGAGGATGTACGCAGGTGGATTGGCCTTTGCGAGAGTGCAGATAAGGAAAATCGCCTTTACAGCTACCTGCAAGACCGACTACGGGCCACAATTGGTCCGGCTGAGTTGACCATCCATCGCAAGGATGGGCGAGTTGTCCGCCGTGACTTGAAGAAAATGAAACCGAAGGAGTTCAAGCGGTGTGTTCTCATCCCACTGTTCGACGATGCAGCTCAAACGAAGGCCAATCCCACTTTCCAACTGATTGAGCGTGATTTTCCTGCGATTGCCAAATTCATTCTGTGGACGAAGGCAGGCGGCAACTACCAGCGGACGGCGTGGATGTGTCAGATGGCAGAGTCTGGGGTAATGATCGACGACGTGGGCGCTCGTTTGCTTCGCGATTTTCCGGACGAACCTGTTCAGCCAATCCACGATGCAATCGTTTGCCGTGCAGCTTTCGCCGAGACAGTTAGGGAGATTATTTGGGACTGTTTCCAGGCTTCGCTCGGTGTCTTGCCGAATGTCGAGATCGAGTCGATTGCAGGCACCTGACAGGTTGATTCAAACTGGGCTCTCGATCACTGCTGCTGCGTTGAGTTTTGATAAGCGGTGCTGCCAATGTTTCGGTACGACGCGGCACGGGCGATCTTGCTAACCGTCTCCGAGTAGCAAATAGGGTAGGGGGTATTCAGGATTCAGTCAAAAAGTATCGATTAACGCGACCGCAAGCATCATGGATGCGACGTGATTGACGATGTTCAGGGGTATGTCCTTGTCCGGAACCAGTGAACCGAGTTAGTTGCTTCTCACGCACGCACGCGAGGCTACCATCGCGGGGCCATCGTCGCAGTTGGCATGAGGCGTGGCGTACTTAGGAACTCCGTCTTGCGCACGCACGAAAGGACGAAAGCGATTCGCCAAGCTTGCCTCCTGTTGAGCACTGTCGTCAACTTTCACTTGCGTTTGGGCGTCTCCCCGGTGGGCGCTTTCGTAAGACTGGCTACTTTCGTGTGTTCGAATCTTGTTCTTCTGTGGCAAGCTCGACCTGCTACCAAGAAAAGTTAGCCACTGACATTCCCGAAGAACCACTTGTTCAATCGCCTCGACGGCAGTCGGTGTTGCTGCGTAAGCTTAGGCACCAAACAGTGGTTTTCGTACGTCGACTTTGGTGACGCCTACCACTTGTTGCGCTGACACAGGTGTCAGGAGCTAGTTTCTAAAACCAAATATGAAAACTGACAGGCTTGTTAGTGGCGGATGAGAATCGGCCACCTCTTTTTGCTCCTACTGGATTACTACCGGATTCCGAAATCCATTTTTTCGAGACTACTGCGAAAACACGGTAAAAACTGCAATTGCGTGAGAAGGATTGCAAAAGCCTTGTTAGAGGCTAAAATCATGCAAAACACCGAGGAAAATCAGGCTTTTTGCGGTATATAGAATTTGTCTCATAACCTCGAGGTCGTCGGTTCAAATCCGGCTCCCGCAACTTCT
>JAUMAI010000090.1:0-2267 GCA_032116775.1 Pirellula sp.
TTGCGTGGTCGGTTGAAACTGCAAAGCTTGCTAAAGATCATAACAATGCAAATGTGATTGCCGTGGGCGGTCGTATGCACGAATTGCCAGTGGTGAAGGAGATTATCGATGCGTTTATCGCTCATTCATTTTCGGCTGATGAACGACATATTCGGCGAATCGACAAGATCACGGCCTTTGAGAATAAGAGCTGCTGCTAAATAATTCTTGTGTAGCGAAGATCTGTCACTTGATGATCTTTCGTAATTCCTTGCCCTTCAAAGCGAGTGAGTGGGCGCCACTCAGGTCGCGGCACGACTCCCCCTTTGAAAACCGATGATGCGGCAAATACTTCTGCGATTACTTCGGCATAAGGAACCCAATCGGTTGCAATGTGAATGAAGCCACCCGCTTTGAGTTTTGGTGCGATCAGTGAAAGAAATTCGGCGTTAACAATACGTCGCTTGTTATGTTTCTTCTTTGGCCACGGGTCGGGAAAAAATAAGTGGATGCCGTCGAGACTTTCATCCTCAAGATGTTCTTCAAAGAGTAGGTGGACATCAGTTTCCATAATGCGAATATTTTTTAAGCCTAACTCTTCAATCCGCGCCATCAACTTTCCTACACCAGGAAAATGAACTTCCACTGCCAAAAAACCATCGTCTGGAAAATCTCTGCCGATCAAGGCGGTGGCTTCACCCATACCGAAACCAATTTCCATAATGATCTTCCGAGACTCTGGAAACAAGGTTGGAAGGTCGAGTTTTCCCTCAGGAATTTCGACACCGTAGGCAGGCCAGAAGTTGTTGAGGGCGCTGGCCTGGGAACGGGTGATACGGGAGCCCCGTAGGCGATAGGTGCGCACTGAGCGAGTTTCCATTGCCCCATTCTTACATGATTGGATAGGCACCTCATTTCACACATCACTTGCATCGAAGGAGTAACCCGTGCCAGGCACAAATATTAAACAGGTTGAAGCAACAGAACGTTCTGAGATCGTCAAAGTCAAGAGCTACCGAATCGACTTAGATCTCACAACAGGTGCGGAGAATTTTCGCGTAAAGACAACTGTTGCATTTACCGGTCTCAAGCCTGGTGCGACGACATTTATTGACTGCGTTGGCAGCAAGGTACTCAGTGCAAAGCTCAATGGTGTCGCTTTTGATCCGAAGTTTGATGGTGAAACCATCTATCTACCTGCCGTTGCAGCAGATAACATTCTTGAAATTGAACATGATGGCGTGTATTCCAATACCGGTGAAGGGCTGCACCGCTTCGTTGATCCAGTCGATAACGAGGTCTACCTCTATACACAATTTGAAACTGGCGATGCCCGACGTATGTATGCCTGCTTTGATCAACCAGATCAGAAGGCAACTTTCACGATCAGCACTATCACGCCAAAACATTGGGAGGTCATCTCAAATTACGGTATTGAATCCACAAAAGAGGTAGATGGTGATCGTAAATTCTTGCAATTTGCCGAATCCCAGGTGATCTCCACATATGTCACTGCAATTGTTGCCGGGCCATACACATCGATCCATGATGAATATAAGGGCGAGAAGACTATTCCCCTTGGAATTTATGCTCGTAAATCTTTCTTCAAATATGTCGATGCTGAAAATATCTTTGAAGTAACTAAGCAAGGATTTGCCTACTTTGAGAAGACCTTCGGCTTGGCCTATCCATTTGGAAAATATGACCAGATCGCCGTCGCCGAATACAACTGGGGCGCAATGGAGAACGTTGGTTGTGTGACCTTCCATGAAGATGTATTGATTTTCCGCTCGAAGGTAACTGAGCGCAACTATGTCAGCCGTGCAACAACAATCCACCACGAAATGGCACATATGTGGTTTGGCGATCTGGTCACAATGAAGTGGTGGGATGACCTATGGCTCAACGAATCATTTGCAGAATGGGCTTCATACCAATCAGTCTCTGAATCAACTAAGTACGTACATGCCTGGACTGAGTTCAATTCGCTTCGCAAGAACTGGGCATACCGAGTTGATCAGCTATCGACCACTCACCCAATTGCAACCGAGATGGAAGATCTAGATGCAGTCCGCACCAACTTTGATGGAATCTCATATGCAAAGGGTGCATCGGTCTTGCAACAACTTGTTGCCCACGTCGGTCGCGAGAACTTCATTAATGGTCTTCGCCTTTACTTCACCAAGCACGCCTTCGGAAACACAACTCTTAAGGACTTGATCGATCAACTTGAAGCCGCTTCAGGTCGCGATCTCACACCATGGGTTTCAACCTGGCTTCGTACTGCT
>JAUMAI010000091.1:0-4031 GCA_032116775.1 Pirellula sp.
AGTCGTCAACAGTGGTTGCTGTTCCGCTAATAGAGACCAATTCAGGATGGTTATGGCACTTTGAATAGCTTCGTCTCGTTGCCCCCGCGCAATCTTCAAATTCACTTCTGCTGTTAACAGGCGTGCCAGCGATCGCAGGAGCTGCCCTTCTTTTAAACTCTTCTCAATGACTGCTTGCGCATCACCTTGAAGTAAGGGAACAGAATAAACTTTTTTTACCGAAGCCGACTCCAAGTCGCCTAGAAGCTGCTGATGGGATGTTAATATTGTTTCTAATTCACGTGCCCGATCAGCTTCCAAAGGGGCCCTTGTAAGATATGCCTCGTACTTCTCCTCAGTACCGCATACTTCAGATTCAGCTTTGATCAATTCCTCCCGCCATCGCTCCAAATCGCGATAAGCATTCTCTGCCTCCGGGACTTCTCCTTTCCGCAAATCTGCGACGCGAGTGGGAACTCCTTGGCGGGCTAACTCCGCGCGAATGCTTTTAACTCGTGAACTAGCCCGATAATTAGCCACGGTCACTGTCAGAATCACTGCAACAACAAGACACACTACAGTTACCACAAACCAACGAGCTGCTTTTCTCCATCCACGCCCCTGCGCCGCCATCATAAACTCCTTGGTTTTGACTGCCGTTTTCCTTAATCTGGTATCCAATGCCGAACACAACTTCGCAAGCCCTTGACATTAGTTTTTATAATCTGAGGCCGAGATAAAAGACTTACTTATCCATTGACAGGAGATGGGCTTGGATCAACCGCCCCTTTAACCAGGCGATTTCTCGCTTGATACAGGCTTTTAACACCTACCATCAAGGCGCAACCTAAAAAAAAAGGACACAATCCTCGCGGACCACTAGAAAAACGAGGCTCCTTTCCATTTCAATATGGATTCTTCGGTTTGGGAAATCGACTGAACTTGCAAGCGACAACCAGTCGCCTGCAATATGCAACATCCCCGTAGCAGTAGGCAAAGTATGGCGAAAGACAGCAAGGAGCCGCGCTAGATGCACCTGCTGCGCGATGACTCTTCTTAAATTTTTGTCTGATTTCCACTTAACTCCAATTTTAAATCAATAAGCAGCAACCTTATCACCCGCTGCCGACGTTAAAGTAAGCTGAGGTTTTTAGATGACTTCATTTTGTGATTCTACGATTCGTGTTCTTTGGGCCTTCTCTGCGCTCTTTTTACTTAATCTTACCGTTCTAGCCGACGAACCATTGCTCGTCGGTACTGCGAAACGAATTATCACGCCCGATCCTTTGCTACCAGTTTCCGGTGGCATGGGGCCCACACGCCCCGCGAGCCGAAAGCTGGGCGAACTCACTACTCGAGCAATCGTTTTATCGAAGGGCTCGACGAAGCTAGCGATCGTCAGCATTGACGCTCTCGGATTCCCTTCTGTTTTGGTTTCGAAAATTGCAACTGCTGTACCCTCGATTCCATCAACCAACCTAATTGTTGGCGCTACTCATACCCATAGCGCTCCCGATTTCTATGCCTTCCCAGACGGGAAGGGGGGACACACGGGCGATTTGAAATATATTGATCGTGTCTGCAAATTGATGGCTGAAGCAATCAATGAGGCAGATAAAAATATGCAACCAGCGTTAGTTCGTTCTGCCGTTGGAGAGGTCAAGGGACAGGTTGCTTATAATTACTATGCGGTTGAGCTTTTCGATCCTCGAGCTAACGTAATTCAATTCATCTCAACAGAAAATAAAGTGCTCGCAACTTTGGTGAATTATGCGATCCACCCAGAAGTGCTTGGCAATGAAGTTGGAGCCCTCAGCCCAGATCTAGTCGGTCCCATGTGCGACCATTTAGAAAAAGAAGCGGGCGGCTTAGCACTTTTTATGAACGGTGCTCAAGGTGGCATGATTACGGCAGACAATCGTGATTTGGATCAGATTGCCGATCCATTGAAAGCTAGGTGGAATGACAAACGAGAATGGAGTGAATGCGTAAGAATCGGTGAAACCCTTGCACGTGAAGCTCTCCGAATCATAGGAGACGCCAAAGCCATCAATAATGCTCCGCTTCAATGCAAACACCGGCTCGTCAAATTCCCCGTCGACTCAGATGATCTATGGGGTGTCGTCAGCTATTCGCCTCTCAACTATCCCAAGAACGATGATCGGACAATAACCGCGCGTCTTAATCTTCTTCAAATCGGGCAGGCTCGTATCGCAACCATCCCAGGCGAAGCCTTGCCAAATATTGGCTTCTACTTGAAACGCAAGATGAAGGGAGAGCAAAACATGCTCTTCGGCTTAACCAATGATGCCTTTGGTTACATACTCACGGAAGTCGACTTCTCAAGTTTCTCGCGATATGAATATGTTTCCCGTGTTTCTTTAGGCGAAAAGACTGGGACGATTTTAATTCAGAATATCCTCGAACTTGATACGGAAACACCGCACGAGTGACGCGCCGGCCTAATTAGCACTCCGTGATAGAAAATTCCCCTCCAATCAAGTAAGATTCCTCCCACCTAGACAAACTGTTCACCTAGTGGGAGGTCCGTTTCTGATGCCGTCGCCCATCGTACTGCAGCACCCTTTAATCGAACATCATCTGAGCATCTTGCGGGATAAAACAACTCCACCCTCATTGTTTCGTCAGCAGATACATCGCCTTTCGATGCTTTTGGCAATTAAGGTCACCGAGGATTTACCACTTAAACCTGTCACCGTTGAGACGCCAGTCGCTGCAACAACGACGCACCAACTTAACGCTCGCATTTCCCTAGTACCTATTTTGCGAGCAGGTTTAGGGTTAGTGGAACCGCTACTTCAACTGCTACCTGATTCCGAGGTATGGCATTTGGGTATGTACCGCGACGAAGCTACGGCCAAGCCGGTCGAGTACTACTGCAAATTGCCGCCGGGTAGTGCGACGGAAATTGCCATTATTCTTGATCCGATGCTGGCCACCGGCGGATCTACTAAGATGGCCATTGATACGCTGAAACGTTGGGGAGTGGAAGACATTCGTGTTTTCAGCGTGATAGCCTCACAACCTGGAATCGATGACGTCCATAATTCACATCCCGATGTAGACATTTTCGTTTGCGCAATCGATCCGGAACTAAATAGCCACAAATATATTGTTCCTGGCCTAGGTGACGCGGGCGATCGTATTTTCAATACCTTACGGTAGTCCACTCAACTCCTCGCACGAGTCTTTAACGAAGTTGATACCTAGGGACGCTTGCTGCACAACAAGCATGGAGGATTCCGTCGATGATTCTGCGAATGGTAAGTTTCCTTGGCTTATTTGCGTTTATCTTCTTAGCCTGGGCTCTCAGTTCCAATCGTCGTCATTTTCCTTGGCGCGTTGTCATTGGTGGAACAATATTGCAAGTTGGGCTAAGCCTTTTCATGCTCAAAACTCCAGCGGGCAGTTGGATCTTTGGCGAGGCCAATAATCTCGTTAGCCAATTAATGTCCTTTGTAGAAGCGGGAACAAAATTTCTGTTTACGATCCGCTCAACGGCCGATGACAGCACTCCACTCCCTAATACTGGTTTGATTACCACATTCGCCTTCGGTGTTTTACCAACGATCATTTTCTTCTCTACTTTGATGGCGGTTCTTTATCATTTAGGCGTTATGCAACTGCTCGTGAAGTCTATCGCTTGGATTATGCAGAAAACCTTAAAGACTTCGGGACCAGAAACACTTTCAGCGGCGGCTAATATCTTTGTGGGTCATACCGAGGCTCCCTTGGTGGTGAAGCCCTACTTATCTCGCATGACGCGCTCCGAGCTCAACGCTTTGATGACGGGTGGCTTCGCTACGGTAACCGGTAGTTTGCTTGCCGCCTACAGTCAAATGGGCGTTAGTGCTGGCGACTTATTAACTGCTTGCGTGATTAGTGCTCCCGCTGCTTTGATGGTGGCTAAGCTAATGGAGCCTGAAACAGATCCTGAGAAGACCGAACAGTCCGTGAAGCTCGATCTTCCTAGAACAGCTCCCAATCTTATCGGCGCCGCCAGCCAAGGTGCAGCCGATGGTCTTCAATTA
>JAUMAI010000092.1:0-1064 GCA_032116775.1 Pirellula sp.
TCTTCTTCCTCTTCTTCGCCGCGCGCGAACACAAAAGCGGCTCGAACGGGTGGAGGCATCGGCGAATCGGCTCCCTTGATGCTGCGCCAAACGATATCACCCAAGAGGAGGTCGTCGGCAGCATCTTCTTTGGAGAAGTCCATTTTCACGGACTCTGCCGCACCGAAGGCATCTTTCGCATTGACTTCCGCAAGATCGACTCGGGCTGGAAGAGCGGTATAGGGTGCTTCATCAAGCTTGCCGGAAAAACTTGCGTACATGGGCTTAGCAGCGGCATCGAATTGAGTCATAGGCTCGACGCCGAGAATCAACTCCATAGTTCGCAACATACTCGAGGTTGAATACAGAGTAGAGTCGACGGTACCGCGGCGGATATAGGGGCTGATCGCCAAGGCAACAGTGCGATGGGCGTCGACATGATCAGCACCATTCTGGGCATCATCTTCCACCACGAAGATGGCAGACTCCTTCCAGTATTTCGACTTCGAAATTGCTTCAACAACCATACCAAGAGCTAGATCGTTATCGGCGACCATGGCTCGAGGCGTCGGTTTGCCTGGACTGGTACCTGAAGTATGGTCATTGCCGAGGCGAAGGATGACCAATCCTGGGAGATTATTCTCGGCTTCAAATTGTTTAAAGCGAGTTATGAATCTGTCGGCTCTCTTTACATCAGGATAGTTGAGGTCATAGCCCCGGAATTGCGGATCAAAGTGACCCTGTAGGGTCTCAATCTTAGTGTAAGAAGGACTATCGACGGTGGGACCATTGGTGATGAATTCACCGAAGCTGAAATAGGAAACGCCAGCTCGTTTACAAGCATCCCAGAGATAGCCGCTTGAGGGTTCGGCAATTTTCAGAGCGCCTTCGGCTGGATATCGAAACTTATCTTTACCCCCGCCGCGATAGGACATTGGCCAGCTTTTTTCTACGAAGTCTGTCGCATAAGCTGCCATGGTCCACTCGTGGCCATCAGCACTAACTTCACTCTCTACATAGAAGTTGTCTAGCAATACGAACTGTTGTGCCAAAGCATGATGATTGGGAGTGGTATTCTCTGGGAA
>JAUMAI010000092.1:1074-6154 GCA_032116775.1 Pirellula sp.
GGGAACAAACAAAGATTCGGATCGCCATTCCCTTGGGGAACGTCTCCGAAAACCTGATCGTAAGTGCGGTTCTCTTTGATAATATAAAAGCAATGCTTTATAGGGCTCTTATCACCAACTTTAGCGGGTACTACGTTATCTGGTTCGCGTCCCTCTGTGTTCACTTTAGACTCTGCCTGCAGTGGGCTAAGTTCCATCGCTTGGCGAGTCCATTTCGACATTTGATCGGGGGATGGTGTAGGCACAATACTAACGGTCCCTTGCATAAGACCACCAATGTATTGTCGTAGGTTGCGTGGAAGTTCGTTGCCTGGCCGAGGTCCTTGTGGATTAGGACGTGAGGTAAGACCTTTGCCGTTAGCGATCAAGATCGAAGAGGAGTCAGGTGTCGCACGTACCGAAGTTGGATACCAACCGGCAGGGATAAAGCCCAGCGACTTTGATTGGCCTAGTTCCTCGATGTTAAACACGGCCACGTTGTTATTGCCCGAGTTAGCAGCGAAAAGTACTTTTTCGTCGGCGGAAACATCGATACTGGATGGAGTACTGCCATTTTTGGCGCGAGCATATAAAGCAGTTTGAATTACTTCCAGTTGTTTATTTTGTTGTGTGTCATACACAAGGACCGTATTGTCGTTAGCACAGGCGATTAAAAGGTAGCGATTGTTTTTGATGAGTTTTAATTCGCAGGGAAGCATTCGGGTTGGAATACTGCCGACAATCTTCCATTCTTTCAGATCAACGATCGATACCGCACTTCCACCCCATAGGCTAACGTAGGCGACGTTTTTCTCAGAATCAATTACTGATGTATAGGGATAACTGTCCGTTGGCATTTCAAGCACTTCTACTGAGTTTTCATTCTCAGTATCGAGGCGAGCGAGTTTATGACCTAATACTCCGCAGACTAGCAGGTCTGTGGATTGGGGAATGGGAGTGATGCCGCAGGGTACAAAGGTTCGAGTGACTGGACCAACTTTTATCTCGCGTCCGTTGCTCAACAAACCATCCGCATAGTCATAGGTATGGATCACTTCATATTCGGCGCCACTGCAAAATACTTTTTTGCCATCTAAGGAGAAGGTGAATCCATAGAAAACTTGTGGCATAGCGATGCGTGAACGAATTTTCTCGGTCTTGAGGTCGATGAAAAGTATCTCATGATCCCCGTAGCCAGAGTGCAGCACAGCGACATATTTCTTGTCAGGTGTCACCGCCATGTTGACTGGAAAATCACCCACATTAACCTGAGTGCCCGCTGCTTTAATTTTCCAACCATTGGGTAGAAGAATATTTCCACTGGGTTGAATACCTGGGAGTGCTAGCGGTTTATTCGCTTGTTTAGTGTCACTCGCATCTTGAGCAAGCGTTGTGGAGAGAGACCAGGCTGGCAAATTGGCGACAAATAATAAGGCCGCTATTCGGCAGCTAAGGCGTCGCCATCGTTTTCGAAACGGGTGATGGGTTTGATTCATGTTGATAGTCCTCGTGCAGAAGCGGAACAGTTCTCGCGCTACGTTCGACAACCAATCTAGCAAGCGAACAGGCTTCAGCCCACCCGCCCTACGAAGACTCATAAATTCTTAACCGTAAAGAGGAGGTCTCGTGAGGCAAAAACGGACCATTTGGCAGCGATTCGATCAAAATGGTGCCAGGATAAGACTGCGGTTGGGTTAGTTCCCTCCGCAATGGTCTATCGAAATGCCCTCTTTCGCAGTCTTGGACATCATTTTCTGTAGAGCGAAAATGAACTCAGGCTGAGACAAGGTTATTTGCCGTTGCACGAGAAAAATCATGCAGCTTGCAATGCTTCCTCAGTGGTCGCATCAAGTGATATGGCGTTGGAATGAATTGCAGGGGTTGGGATAGTGGCTGCAGCGAGTGCTGTTGGCGAGGTCAGGATGCTAGATGGTATCGTTGCCGTTTGTTGGGTTCGTCTACGGGTTGCAAAGGATAGTACCCATTGAGGAGACTGATTCCACGGAAGCGCAGCTGGTAGCTGTGCAAGCGAGGTTGCTAGTTTACTGTGCAAGACGCGTAACTGGGCAGAGTAGGGATGGTCAATATTCCATAACAGTATCAAGGCTCCACATCTTCCTAAGGTGGAAACCATGAAAAGTGTTTGATATGCAGCGGGTGTCGCCCCCGATGTACTGAGATACCAGCCACCAAGCAGCGAGCCGCAGAACCAAGCTGAAGTGTTACATAGATTATAAAGGGTAAGCATTTGTGTGCGCTTAGCGTTGGGTAGGGTATCAAAGAACATCAGAAAGAAACCGAGCTCATAGGCGGCCCAGGCAGTTCCACTAGCTGCTTGTACCATAAGTAGCCAGAAGAAAGCATCACTTACATTCCATAGCGATGCGAGCGGTACGATACTTATCGCGCCGGTCCAGAGTAACCAGCGTGCACCGCGCTTTTGGGCTAAGTAACCCCACAATGGCATCGATATCGCCTTAGCGATGAATGATGCTGAGAGAATTGAAACGAAAGCTGCATAGGAGAATGACAGATGCTTCAGCATGTAGGGTGTAAAGTATGGTCCAGAGAACTGTACCATTCCTTGGACTACCGCTAAAAAAAGAACCAATCGATAGCCACGTGACAGATCTAGTTCTTTACTGCAGCGTCCACTGTCATCTGGGTTATGAACGATGAGTTGTGGTCTGGCTGTAGGTTGTTCTTTGGACTGCTGAACTTTCGAGCTCGTAAAGTAATGAGCGGGATTGTGACTCCGATGTTTGAGCAACAACAGAACGCTAACCAGTCGGAATAGACCTGCCAAGAGGAATAGAATGGCAAAGCCTATCAAGGATTGAGAATCATTTTTGCAACTGTGCAAAATGAGCCCACCCAATAAAAAGCCGCTGAGTGTACAGAGTTGATTCGTTCGGGAACGCCTTGCGAAGAAAGAGGATCGCAATGTGCTGGGGACGATTTGTCCCATCCAGGTGTTCCAGGCAGGACCGGCAGCTAACCCACCACCCCAATACAGCGATGCTAGAAAGAAGAGTAGGGGAGCGGATACAAAACCGGTCGCAGCGGCAATCACCAATGGGAAAAAGGCCAAGCCCTGGATGGTGCAAGAAATCGCAATCCAGCGCTGATAGGAACCTACTAAAGGAATAGCTCGCAGCGAAAGGGTTTGCAGCAAGCCACCCGCCAATATGGGCAGACTGGCAATCCAACCCGCTGTTACCTCACCGAGTCCAGCCGCTAGAGCGAATGCGGGAATATAGCTTTCGCCTAGACCCACCATGGCTCCCCAGCAACCGCCATCTCCTACGCTACAACGTAAGTTATTTTTTAATGTCTTAAATCGTGAGGATGCTGTGCCTTCCTCAGGAGATATGGGAGCAATCATTGAGTGAGTGCCAACCTTTTTGTTGGCCACGCCGTCTTAGTGTCGGAGTGCTTTCGCAATCCAGTATTATCTATTTATTAGACGCCTGCTTCCCAGGTGAGGTTTGCAGATCGATCTATGGGTGAACTTAATAAACATCAAAAAATCGCTGGTTTGTCCCACCGTTGCCGATGCGAAAACAAACTGGCTTGGCACATCGCGGACATGCGCCTGTGTAATGAGTACGATCCGAGTTGATATAAATCCGCGCATACACCTGACAGCAATTAAATCGCACCCCTAAAAATGGGCGATCGGCCGAAGAGGAAACGCGACTGGTGTCGGCTCTTGTCTCCGGTACGCTGACTATATCCAAACCGGGTGAGTGGTTTGAAACGGGTTGTTGCGAAGCGGGATTGTTCATCGACATATTCCATACCATGTCACCGTTAGGGTTTCTCCAATCGGTGCCATGTCAAGTTATCGGCCGACTTTGCCGGCGAATCGAATATTTCCTGCGCATGGAAATAGCGGTTTGTATTAATTGATAGCAATAGCGCTTTATCTAGTTTAAGTCGGTTGATATTGTCGCCCTGAAAGAGAATCGATACCGTGAGGGGATAGAGGAGTGGCACAGCAGGAGGTTGTGTCGAAGTGACTCAGGTCCTTAAGGGATCCTCAACCGCTGGTAAATGCCAAGGAGCGGCGATTTCTTCGCCAAGGACAGGGTGGAGTACGCCATAAACCGCTGTACTAGACGTTGCCGAATCGGCGATCGTCCGTTGGAACCGGGCGAATATTTTTACTCCGTCATCGTCTCTGAAGACGATGACTTGAGACGCGTTGATATTGCCGAAAAAAATTGGCAAGATCCACCAACTGGCGCCGTAGGTTGGTGGAAAAATCAGGTTCCGGAAGCTACGGAAACCGTTTTAAAGCCGGCTCCAGATGCCGTCTTATTGGAAACACTCGCTCATTTGTGCGACCAGCCTGGTCGGGAATCCTTAGCTTTCTTGTTGTCTGTGTTGCTGGTACGCCGTCATCTCTTGGTAGAACCAGATCTGTTTGAAGACGAGAAGTCCGCTCAGGGTGACACGTGGTTGTTACGTGATCCAAATGACGGTCGCGAGTACAGGGTGCCGCGTCGATGGCCGACCAAACGTGAGGCGGAACGCTTGCAGAAGGAACTTCACGACCTTTTATATTGCGAGGCGACCTAAGGTGAAAAACTGTTGTCTGCCTCTAATCGGATTGGTCGTGCTGGTCAGTGCCAGCGGTGCGACCTGCGCGCGACATCGAACGATCAAAGAGTTTCAACCGGACGTCGTTTGGAAGGATACTCCAACTATCGAACAGGTGATGGAGCAGGTCAATGGCTCAAGTCGTATTCAGCAAGTGCAGTCCAATTCGATCACTCTGAAACTCGATGTGCCGGGCACGCCTGCCTTGGATGCTAACTTGTCTATTGAGCGACCGCGACGCTTGAGGTTGCAGGCTCGGGTTTCGCGATTGATGGGCAATGAGTTGGATATGGGGAGTAATGATCAAGTATTTTGGTTGCAGACGATGCGTCCCCAACCAACCTTATTTTATGCGCAGCATCAGCAATTCGAGCAACTGACGGCTCGTCGTATTCTGCCGGTATCTCCAGATTGGATTATTGAAGCCATCGGTTTGCCAGAGATGAATCCCAATGACGTCCATGAAGGACCGATTCAACGCGCTGATGGCTTATTG
>JAUMAI010000093.1:0-11086 GCA_032116775.1 Pirellula sp.
CGTCCAATGTGTGGATCACTTGTTTCTGAGTTAACGAGTTCGCGATGGCTTGCGTAAGAGCTATGGGAATTGTAATGGGCTGATTCGGATTAGCGTAAAGAGCAGGTTGAGCAGTTGCTTGATGGGCGTGCTGTTGCAACGGTAGCGAATGTGAAACCTGCTGGTTGGTGGTGGAGGAGGCTGGGGAAAATTGATTTGCATTTGTAATGCCCGCGGAAACCAAGTGTCCATTTGACGCCGAGGCTGCGGACGCGTTTTGCGGCACTAGCAGAGACTGTCTTGGAATCGAAGTGCGCCACGGCTGTGGCGAGTTTGCTGGTGAAGACGTCCGGACTTGCAGGCTTACTTCGGGTGGATTGTCCAAACCTCTGGACCGATTGGGCAGTCTGGGAGCGGATCGTGTCGGTAGGTTGTTTGCTTCCTGCGGCAGTTCGGTTAGGGCAGCGGTATTCCCGACGTGTTGTAGTCTCGATGCTTCAGTCGCTATCGCGGTTCTGTTGGGTAATCTTGGAGCCATACGAGTGGCAGTTGGAGCGGAAGGCTCCTGCCGCTGATTCGGGCTAGAAATATCAATTAATGACTGGGCTGGTAGAAGTGAGGATGGCCACGTCCCACACGTCACAGCTAAGAGAAGCACCCATGGCAGTCGAACATTCTGTGTCAAACGCATGGGAAAAATATCCGGGATGGATACGACATAGTTCCGATGAAGTAGTCGCTTTGAAGCGATGGCGATTCCTAATAATCGATTCAATCGACATAGATGGACGGCTTAAGCTGTGGTCTAGGTGACTGAAATGCGCAAATTTCGGGAAAATACGCGCAAAATGGGTATAATCGGCGCAGACGGTCCAGGCGTTAATCTGAACTAAGGTTGTCCAAGTTAACTGAATTGCCAAAGGGGGCGATTTGCAGCGAGTAAGTGGGGGATTTGCGTGCAAAATTGTTACTTTTCTCAGAATCGCTAAAGCTTATCGGGTTGGCCGCCCTTTGGCGGCCGTACCTAATGGAAAGTCAAGTAGCGAAATACATGTATGGTTCATCGCGTTTTGGAATGCGGGAGGGTGGCCGCTTCAGGAAATATCGCGGTAGGGAATACCTTCTAGTTTGTGGCCTAAACTTTGCATTAAGAGCTTTGGATGTGAATCTGATACTTGGCCGTGAAATTCCTGGCCGCTATCCGCTATCGGGTTGTGATCAATTGAGGGGTGACATAAGCAAATGGCCAAATCAAATCGATCTGCAACATCGAAAAGGGTTGCTCGACAAAAGATAACGAGTTGTCCTCAATGCCAAGAAGGGCCCGAATATTATCGAATGCTCTACGATCAATATAAGTTTGACGTGGATAAGGCCCGTGAGCTTACAAGTGACGACCGGGAAGCAATTCTGCTCGAGGAAGAAGATGTTGAACATGCTGTGAAGTGGGCACACATTTACGAGCCCCATCTCGATCATGTGAATATGCAGTATCCCGGGATCGTCGCACACTACTGGTATGTTACGGACGAAAAGGAACTACTTCACGGAACAGTTCTTATCGATGGCCATCATCGAGCCGCTCGAGCTTTGAGGGACAACGTCCCATTCTATATTCGACTGTTAAGTGAAGAAGAGAGTCGAGCCATCACACTTAGGGAACCAGAAGCGGTCACCGCTTCTCGAAAGTAAAGGTTCTAGGTATGGCAATTGTACCCGAGGTAAGCGAGATCAATTCGGTTGATGAGTCGACCGTTCTCTTGCCAAAACTAAATCCTTGGATTGTTCTGAAGGATTTAGGGAATGGGCAGTATGTTGTTAAGAATACGCAAAATAGCAGTTATTTTTCAACCGGACCATTTGAGTTCTTTCTGCTGCAGAAACTGCAAGAGGGAATAGCAAGGAACCAGTTGTGTAGCGACTATCGTGAACGCTTCGGCGAAGAGCTTAATGATACAGACCTAAATGATTTTCTAAGCTCGATTGCTCGTAATAAACTGATCTCGTCGCAAGATGCACCAGCACCTAGCGAAAGCTCCAGTCCAGTTAATGAAAATGATGCCGATGACGAAGATGCTTCAGGCCAAAAGCCTCTCTTAAAGCAATCCATACTTTTTTGGCGTTTACCTCTCGTTAATCCTGATCGATTTTTCGGCTATCTAGCAAGGACTTTCCCCAGGGTATGGAGTAAAGGATTTCTATATTCCTCTTTAGCCCTCATGGTGCTAGCGGCATTCATTTTGATGCAGAGCGGTGTCGAGGTTCGCAGGTCTTTCGAAAACTCCTTGAGATGGGAGTCGCTCCTCATCTTGGGGTTGGCATCCATTGGTGCTACAGCACTTCATGAAATCGCTCACGGAGCTACCTGCAAAAGATTCGGTGGTGAAGTCAAAGAAGCGGGACTTTTGTTTTTGATGTTTATACCCTGTCTTTACGTGAATGTTTCTGACGCATGGACAATTCCAGGGAGGAGGAAGCGTTTGCTCATCACCGCAGCGGGAGGATACATGGATTTGTGTGTTTGGTCGTTATGTGTCTTCGTATGGCGTGTCACTGTTCCGGAGAGTTTTGTCAACTACCTTGCGTTCATGGTGATGTCAACTTGTGGGGCAAGAGGAGCCATGAACTTCAATCCTTTTCTTCGTTTCGATGGATACTATCTTCTCTCGGATTTGTTGGCGATTCCCAATTTATATTCTCGCGGTCGTAGGTACTTGTTCGCGCACTTGTCATGGCTGCTTTGGGGAGCTCCCAGACCACAAAAGGTAGAAAATGCTCGAGTTGTGTTTGTTTACGGTCTCGTGAGTTGGCTCTTTGCCATCGCGTTTTTGAATATCGTTCTGTTCGCCATGCTCAGATATATCAAGCTTGAATTCGGTATTACAGGCTTTCTTTTCGGTTGCCTCCTCATGGTTGTGGCTTTGCAGCGTGTCTTCAAGGGGTTTTTAGATAAGGAGTTTGTGAAAATGATTCAGTTTCGTTCGACGCGGCGTCTGATGTGGGTTCTCGGCGTTATTGGTAGTATCGCGTTGCTGTTTGTCATACCAACTCGCCACAACGTTAATGGTGAGTTTGAGGTACGGCCACTCGACTGCATCGATATACCTTCACCAATTGGCTGCTTTATCGGAAATGTCAATGTGCAAGATGGCCAAGAGGTAAATGCGGGTGACATCATCTGCGAACTTCGTTCTCCTGAATTGCTAAGTCAGCTCGAGTCAAAACAGGCCGAATTGAATGAATCCGAGGCAATGGTGAAGCGTTTGAAGGCTGGGCCTAGACCCGAGGAACTCTCCGAACAGGAATCGCGAGTAAGCAGGCTGAAGCGATGGTGCGAACTTGGTAAGGTTGAAGTTGAAACCATGAAGTCTTCACTTAAACATCAGCTAGAGGCTGTCGAGAATCGGATTAAACAGGCCGAAGCTGAGTTGGAGTACGCGCAGAAAGTGATTGAGCAGTCGGAGCAACTGGCAGAGCAGGGGGCATTGGCGCCTACGCAACTCGAAAGAGAGCGTACTAAGGGCGATGTACTTCAGAGGCGGCTTGATGAGGTGAAAGCAGAGAAAGCGGTTCTAGAAACGGAAGGCATTCGAGAAGCGATCGCTGAATTCGCTCGTCGCGAACAGGAGCTGGCAGATGCTGAAAGCAAGCTTCGGCTCTTGAAGCTTGGGAATCGAGTCGAAGATATTCAGGCAGAAGAAGCGCGTCTAAAAAGGCTGACTGAAGAGTTCGAGTTCCTGACCGAGCAAAAGAAGGCTTTGCAAGTAGTGGCGACTAAGCGAGGAAATGTGCGAGCTGCGCGATTGAGAGAAAGAGTCGGTTCCTATGTCGCCAAAGGAGAATTGCTCTGTCAAATTGAAACCTCAGGCTCTCCATTAATCGAAGTATTAATCAACGAACAAGATGCTTTATCGGTACAGCCTGGACAGAAAGTAGTTTTCAAGGCACGTGCGTTACCCCTCGAAGTGCTGGAAGGGCATGTCGAACGCGTGGCGTCTTCTGCGCTGACGACATCGAAGAGTAGTTTCACTTCGATCAATTCGCAGCAGGGGCAAAAGGTGGTGTTGTATTGTCATGTAGACAAAGGCTTTGAACGGCTTAAATCGGGAATGACCGGTTTTGCACGCGTCTCACGTGGCTGGACTTCGATTGGACGGATGTTACAGTTGCAGGCATATCGATATCTGCGAACGGAGTTTTGGTGGTAGTCCGAAGTTCAGCAAAGTGCTGGAGTTGAGCATGAGTTATGGTTAAAGCACTTCGGTAACTTACATATTTTTGAGCGTGTAGAGATTCGTTACGATTTCTGCTGTCTTATTGAGATGACGATTCGAGGTGGTATCGATGTGACGAGGCAAGCAGTCGTTTAGGTTTGTCTAGAATGATGAGTCGCATGTTGTACTATCTCAAGGCTTACAAAAATGTCTTTTAATGGCGCGATATACATAACTCTGAATCGCGGTCCTCACTTGATTGAGAATGACTACGTTGTTGCCTGAATTATTTGAAAGGTTTTAGTGGAGCCTTAGTCCGCTGGCAAAAGCTTGGCGTGTTCGTTCTTCTCTGGTGCTCCATCTTGTCTTTGTGGCTACTGATGCTGAAAGTAGCTAGGACCTTTTCTGTTCTGTTGATTGCAATTTGCTGTCTGTTTTCATACAAAGCTTACAGGTGAGCGGATTATCACCTCGAGTAAGTGTCCTGAAATTCCCGGTTGCAGGGTAAGCTTTGGATGGACCATCGTCTGCTGGGTGGTTTATGTGGCAAGCGAAGGTTTAATCCGAAATCTGCAATCTTTAGAAAGGCCTGTTATGTTCTTGCCAACATTGGTGATGACGCTGGTTCTGGGGTCAACGCCCAATACGCTGACCGTGAATGTAGATGGTTTACAGCGGGAAGCTTTGGTTTATGTTCCCGATCATGCTTCAGGGCCAGTTCCTGTCGTTTTCGGGTTTCACGGGCATGGCGGGAGCATGCGAAGTGCAACTCGTTCTTTTCGTTTTCAGGAGCTCTGGCCTGAGGCCATGGTTGTTTACATGCAGGGCGTGCCGACGCCCGGTCGACTCACTGATCCGGAAGGGAAACGAAGCGGCTGGCAGCATAAGGTGGGTGATCATGGTGATCGTGATCTTAAGTTCTTTGATGTGCTCCTTGGAGAATTAAAGAGCAAATACTCGATTAACGAACGGCAACTGTTTGCTGCTGGTCATTCGAATGGTGGTGGTTTCACTTACTTGCTGTGGGAGGCCAAGCCGGAGGTCTTTGCTGGATTTGCGCCGAGTGCTGCCGTGGCTCGACGGGCTCTTACGTTGAAACCGAAACCAGCGATACACCTCGCTGGAAGGAATGATCCTCTGGTGAAGTTTGCAGCGCAGGAGCTTAGCATGCGGGGTGTTAAGCGGGCTTTGAATGTGAAGCCAGAGGTTAAGATGTGGAAGGAAAAGTGGCAGCGATACGAAGCTGCCAGCGGTGAGCCATGGATTGAAGTCTTGCACGAGGGAGATCACAAGTATCCGGTATTTGGCGGTGAAGTAAGCGTACAATTCTTCCAAGAAGTCGCTGCAACACAAGGGCAATCGCCATCGCAACAAATAGAGCAGTCTACCAAGGATGTATCCTTCCTACCTTGGAAGTTAGAGGAACTTTATCGAGAGCCTCAGCAGTACCCGAGTGAGGTTTGTTTGGAACCGGGAGTCAAGACCCTGTTCTACGAAGGTTTACCTTATAAGGGGAAACCGACTCGCATCTTTGCCTACTACGGTGTTCCATCACCGCCAAGCGATGAACCGAACAAAAAATGGCCGGCGATGGTTTTGATTCATGGTGGTGGCGGAACAGCCTTTGCGCGTTGGGTCAAAGTGTGGAATGAACGAGGTTATGCCGCTATCGCGATGGATCTTTGTGGTTGTATTCCTGAAGGAACCTACGGAAATTGGTCTCGGCATGATCAAGGAGGGCCGGCGGGCTGGGATGCATCGTTTTCACAATTACAAGATCCAATAGGTGATCAGTGGACTTATCACGCTGTGGGGGCTGCGATCTTGGGCCACTCCCTGATACGTAGTTTTCCTGAGATTGATGCGGATCGGATTGGCGTGACCGGGATTAGTTGGGGTGGATATCTAACGTCGATTGTAGCGGGTGTTGATTCCAGATTTCGATTCGCAGTACCCGTCTATGGATGCGGCTTTCTGGGGGATAATTCCGCTTGGTTACCACAATTCGAAAAACTTGGTCCTGAGCAAGCGAGAACCTGGCTGAATCAATGGGATCCGTCACAATATCTTCCGCGAGCCAGCATGCCGATACTCTGGGTCAATGGGACGAATGATTTTGCCTATCCAATGGATAGTTGGCAAAAGTCCTATCGCTTGCCATCATCACCACCAACGCTCTGTTTGAGAATACGAATGCCACATGGTCATGGACCAGCAGGTGAGAATCCGGAAGAGATACATATCTTTGCGAATCAAATTCTCCAGCAAGGTAAGCCATTGCCAAAGATTAGATCTGCGCAACTCGATGGCGATACGCTCCAAGCAATCTACGAATCCGATGTTCCGCTTGAAAAAGCTGAGTTAGCTTACACGGTTGATTCAGGAAAGTGGCAGGATCGTCAATGGCTGTCAGCAGAGGCGACGATCGATCCCGAGAAAAAAACAGTTTCTGTACAAGTTCCCTCTGAGGCTACTGTCTTCTACATCAATTTGTTCGACCACCGCCAGTGTGTAGTAAGCAGTGAGCATATCGAGCGCAACAACGGAAAATAGTTCCTCAGCGCTCAAGGCGATGGTTTGATTAAAAAAACGCAACCTGAGTTTCAGTCCTTGGATGGAGCGAAGCGAGGCCCGCTCTTTTCAAGCAGGTTGCTTACGGCTGCGGCTGTCGAAAGAAATCGTTGGGGGTTTGTGGTTTCTCATTCTCCGCAGGTGGATCGAGCCAAGGAAACCAAGTGTACTCGAATTGAGTATCCTGCGAATCAGAACTACTGTAACCGCCTCCCCAGCCCGTGTTGGGACTTCTTGATTTTGGTGACTCACTAGAGCTGAACGGATTGAGCATGCTGGTAGTATTTTTCCACCAGCGACGGGTGCTCCGATTCCAGGTGCTACCCGTGGATGATTTAGAGGTTTGTGACGCTTTACTTGAACTCATCCAGGATGGCCATGATGGTTTAGGTAGAGACCAACTAGGAGCTTGCCACTTCGGTGTTGGAATTTTGGGCCAGGACCACTGATCGCTGGTCTCCGAAGATTCGATTGGCATCGAAGACTCTGGTGGATCAAGTGTGACTGGCTTGCCCGAAAAACCACCTTCGCTGGCTGATGTCTTGGTGGTGGAAGTGCTCCAACCTTTAAACGGGTTCCAAAACCCACCCGCTGATTCTTCCTGGGCAAAAACTGGCAAGGAGGTAATCGCCGAAATACAAAGCACGCCAATGCAGGACAGGCCTCGATTGATGATCGCTTGCATAAGAAAACCGCTCCAGAATTGACACTCTACCGCATTCGCTTATTTCAAAAACTAGCTTCCAAGTCCAGAGAGCTTTCGGCCGTGAGCAACAGAGTTCTTACGAAGATTTAACCTGAGCTATCCAAGGTGCCCAAGGTAATTGATCTTCTTCTTCGTTAGAGGGGATGATATTCTGGGTAAGGATGTGCAGGCCATCGGCAAACAATTAGCTTGTGAGAGTTTGATTGAGTTCCAATGAAGGGAATTCTTGCGGATTCAAGTGATCACTGCAGGTTTTGATAGCATTTGTTTGCGACAACAGGGAGGTAATGAGCATGGTGCCACAGAGTGTTCTGATTTGTCGCTTGAGTGCGATTGGCGACTCGATCGAAACTTGGCCGATTGCAACAACGCTGAAAAACCTTTGGCCAGATTGCCGGATTACCTGGGTGGTTGATTGCGGTGTGGATAGTTTGTTGCGCGAACATCGAGCGGTCGATCATGTCATACGGGTTCCCAAGGGTTGGTTAAAGCAGCCCAAAGCGGTGTGGCAACTGAGAAGTGAATTAAAAACGCAAGCGATTGAAATTTCTATTGATCCGCAAGGTCTTTCCAAGAGCGCTTTGGTCGGGTGGCTGAGTGGGGCAAAGCGTCGAATAGGATTCGCGCCGCCGGTCTCACGTGAAATTGCTCCGTGGCTTTACACCGAGACGATTGCGCCGCAGAGAGTGCATTTGGTTGACCGACAGTTGGAGCTATTAGCCCCTTTGGGAGTTCGTTCCGACCAAATTGATTTTGGTTACTCCCCCAGCCGCGAAGCCACTGCTTGGTGGGAGCGGGAATCGGCGGCTTACTGTCGTGGTAAGAGATATGTTGTAATCAATGCTGGTGCTGGCTGGATGAGTCGTCACTGGGATTTGCAGCGTTACGCGGATGTAGCAAGGCATATTCATGGGCGTGGTATGGTGCCATTGATCTTGTGGGGTGGCAGTAAAGAAAAAGCAACGGCTGAGCAAATCGTCGGTTTTAGTGAGCATACCGCGGTGTTAGGTCCTGAAGCCAGTTTGCCAAATCTCTCCGCTGTGATTGCTTCGTCAAGTTTTTATGTTGGTGCGGAGACCGGACCAATGCATTTGGCTGCTGCACTCAAGGTTCCATGCATATCGCTGCATGGTCCAACCCTGCCTGAGAAGAGTGGTCCATATGGGAACCAGCACATCACCATTCAGAAAGCCTATGAGCCAAGAAAGAGAAAGACGGCTTCTAATGCTGCGATGTTGCAGATTTCAGTCGCGGATGTATGTGTCGCTTGTGACGAGATGATAAAAAAGCTGCGGTCACCCAAAGCGACCGCAGCTTAAGTAATTTTCAATTTGTAATTCGGAGGTAGTCCTTGAGCGACTACTCCAGGATCATGTCGTCGACCGTCATGCCGGATGGAATCATCGGCAAGACGTGTTCTTGATAGGGAACTTCTACGTCGAGGACGAACGGACCAGGATAGGCGAGCATTTCTTCAAGAGCCCCTTGAAGATCCTTTTTACGTCGGACGGTAGCTGCTCCGCAACCATAGCCTTTAGCGATTTGCACGAAGTCGGGATACCGTTCCTGCACATAGGAATGCTTCACACTGCAGCCTGTACCGCTGGCTTCTTCATGATCCACAGGACCCAAATAGGTGTGGGCACGATTGCTGCCCATGAACCGGTCTTCCCACTGCACGACCATGCCAAGGTGTTGGTTATTGAGCAACAAAACTTTGACAGGTAGTTTCTCGCAGTGGCAGGTTGCCAATTCCTGAATATTCATTTGGAAACTGCCGTCGCCATCGATGTCGATGACTATAGCGTTCGGATGCGCTGCTTGGACTCCCATTGCCGCAGGTAGGCCAAAACCCATGGTTCCCAGGCCTGAACTGGAGAGCCAAGTTCGCGGCTTGCGGAATTTGAAGAATTGCGCCGCCCACATCTGGTGCTGACCAACACCCACGGAAACATAAGTTTCGCGATCCGCTGTTAGATTTGAGAGAGTTTCAATGGCGTGTTGCTGAAGAATACCATCGAAATTCTGATCGTAATGGAATGGATGCTTTTCTTTTAGTTCCTTGCAATGTTTGACCCAGGCTGACATGTCTTCCGGAGCTTCGACAATCGCATTGAGTCTTTGCAATGCATATTTCACGTCGCTGCAGATAGGAATGTGGGCTGTTTTGTTCTTGTTGATTTCCGACGCATCGACATCAACATGAACAATCTTGGCGTGTTTCGCAAAGGACTCGACACGACCAGTCACTCGGTCGTCGAAGCGAACTCCCAAAGCAATCAGTAAGTCGCAATCGCGCACTGCGTAGTTCGCATAAGCAGATCCATGCATGCCGAGCATGTCCAGCGACAATTCAGCGTCGCCTGGATAAATGCCTAGTCCCATCACAGTCATGGTGATTGGGATTCCAGTCAAGCGAACGAGTTCGCGCAGTTCATCGGCAGCATCGCTGGAGATAATTCCACCACCAGCGTAAAGCACAGGTCTTTTAGCGTGCTTAATCGCTGCAGCGAGTTGTCGAATTTGTTCGTCGCGAGCCAGTGGTTTGGTGATGCGATAACCGGGGAGGTTCATCGGCACATCCCAGTTCACTTCGCATCGATCTAGCTGAACGTCTTTGGGCATATCAATGATCACTGGTCCTGGGCGGCCAGTAGTGGCGATATGAAATGCCTCTTTCATGATTCGCGGTAGGTCATCGACTCGTGTCACCAAATAGTGATGCTTGGTGATACCACGGCACACTTCGATGATTGGAGTTTCTTGGAAAGCATCGGTTCCGATAGCGCGAGTTGGCACCTGACCTGTGATTGCAATCAGTGGAATACTATCGAGCTTTGCGTCGGCGATGGCTGTTACCAAGTTGGTAGCACCTGGACCGCTGGTCGCCATCACCACTCCCGGCTTGCCGGTGGAGCGTGAATAGCCCTGAGCCGCAAACGCACCACCTTGCTCATGGCGTGGGAGGATCGTGCGTAGATATTTCGAATATCGTGTCAGCGACTGGTGCATCGGCATACTGCAGCCGCCTGGATAGGCGAACAAAACCTCCACGCCGTGATCCACTAAGGACTGTACGAGGATATCGGCACCCGTCATGACCTTGGTAGTACGACTAACTTGACCGCTCGCCATTTTGCAAATTACCTCCTGAGAATATTGGCCACCTATCGGACTCTCGCCCCGGCTGCTTATCTGTTGCGCTCTAAGGGAGTAGTAGTTTGAGGGTGACCTGTTGGGTGTCGCTTAAGCGGGGTGTTGTCGCTAGCCCGCTTCAGTACTTCATTTTCGCCGGAATTGCCAGATGCTCAAGGGATAATCGCAAGGTTGGACTGTAAAGCCTGGAAAAAACGGTCCGATTGAAGTTATTTTCCAATTAAAACCCTAGGCTCGGCGATTCTACCGAGACGCTTCGGCTAGCCAACCGGCGGATGCCCCCAAATAGCAGTCGTGCAATAGTGTTCCATCAATCGTCTCTTCGGATCGAGAATGTCTTCGATCAGCCGTTCAGCTCCGCGATTGCCGATGCCATCGAGCTGCGGTCCGATGAACCCGCCCTTGCCGCCGAGCATGTGGCACGCTGCGCAGTGTGTGGTGAAGAGTGCCTCGCCTCTGG
>JAUMAI010000094.1:0-5108 GCA_032116775.1 Pirellula sp.
AGTTAGTAATTTAGAGTCCATTCATGATCCCTCGTAGGGAGAGCTTCTGCAAGTCCGTTCGTAATCATCGTAGAGGGTGAAGAGTACCTCCCGAAGACTTCCCTGGTGGGCCTCCAGTCTCGCGCGAAGTTGTTCCGAATCAAGCCATGGGGTTGTTTCTGGTGGGAGCTTTTCTGAGCTGGAGTGGGATGCGAGAGTTGTTTGCTGAATAAGGAGATCCTGGATAACCTTTTGGGCCACATCGATTCGCACAGATGTTTCCCACAACGTTGGTAGAAACGTTCGTCTATGGCTGGTGACCAACAATTGAGCTGCTCGACGTTTGATTTGCCAGTAGATCCAGCGGCGAATGGGCCAAAGCAGTTGTTCCCAGCCGTCGACAATAATCAACGATTGGTGATTCCAGTGATGCCGAGACGCCAAAAAAAGGTTTAGGTTTGTGTTATTTGTGTGGGCTGTGGTTCGATCTGTTGCGGTTGACCGTCGCGGACGAGCCATGAGTCGAAACCACCAGATCTCCTGATGGCTTTGAGCTAGAGGTAGCTCGGCTGGAGTTAGGGCTCGACTTGTGGTTGGATCTGGGTCTCCTTCGCAGAGGTGGCAATGCTTGACGACTCCTAAGTAAGGAGCCAAGGCGTAAAGGAGCGAGGTCTTGCCGCTGCCGTGAGGGCCGATTAGCGCCGCCCGACCACCACACTGATTATGAAAAGCTCTGACGAGAGAAGTGATCGATGTGCCGTCTGGAAAATGATAAGTCGCGGCGCCCGGTCGAGTGAATCGCGTTGAAAACGGATTAATGATCGACGGACCAAATGGGTTCAATGGATCGCTAAACCTCGCGAGTTACATGTCCCATGTAAAAAGGCAACTGGGTGCAAACGTCATTACCTTTGGTGGTAAAGAGTCTGGCTCGCACGCACCAGCGCACTTTCATTAGGGAGCCTTCATAGCTAAGAGGGCTCAGAGGAAGTTGAGTTGAGAATCCGCACTTGCGATTGGAAATCTTTTCGTAGATTTCGTTGGGGGTGAGGCTTTCGAAGTAATGAACGCCAATATCTTCCGTACCCTTACCTTCGGTGTACCAGATGATGGAGACCTCGAGACCTTGGATTCCCTCGCTTTGGTTTTTGGCGGGTAAGCCGCGAGGTACGTAGGCTAGCGAATTTGACGCCCGCAACGACCGATCGGCCAATAATGCCGGCGCAATAGCGAACTCGCCTTCAAGTTGGTCTCCAGGTTCAAAACATGGCTGGAGCGACAAAAGGCGAATTGTCAGGCTTGGTTCGACAGAACGATAGGTTCGCGAACGGCCGGATAAACTATTACGGGAAAACTTCGGCAAAACGATGGCCACCGCTTAGCATCTCCTTCGACTAAGATCTTCCAGTGTATCGCATTATGCGCACTCTGAAAGGAGTGCATAGCATTTACAGGTACTTTGAACTCGGCACGCAATTCCAGCGGCCGTCCAGGTTCCACCCGACAGCGACCCTGTTCCAGGATTGTCTGAGAATAAACTATTTTGCGTTCCAAGCGAAGGTCTGTTCCTTGATGAAAAGTCGCTTCTTCTTCGCAGATGAGCGAAACACGGACGTGTTTGAACACTAAATGACCATGCTGGACAACGCATATTTCGTAGATACGTGAGGGTACCAGTGGAAGTTCGTTGATTTCAACAGTGGTAGAGCCGACGCCAGTAAGCTGCCTAAAAAGGCGGAAAAACCACCTTGATGCAAAGTAGCCTGCCGTTGCGAAGGGGATAAGGCTGAACGTTAAAAACCAACGTGGCCGCCCTTGGGCATGGGCCGAAAAAGCAATGCCGGCGAACACCGCCACCATGGTATTCCAGCTCAACGTAAAGAGGCTCCCAATGAGCATGACCCCCAAAACGTTCTGAGTGTTGGGGAGGCGATAGGTCAATCGCACCCCCGGACTGTCTGTTATGCTGGCTAAATTCGGTATTGTAGGTGGGGTTGGTGGACTTTTACCCTTCTTGCCCCTTCCTGCTAAATCGATATCTCCCGCTTTTCGAGCGACAGCCAGTCGCCGCTCGTCGGATGCCCAGAGCTGCCATACCCTGAGCAAGAAGCCGGTACCGCCAATCACGATAAACGAGCCTGAGGCAATAACTAGGAGCCAAAAGCCCAGCCCGACCCGGTAGACTTGCATTTCTGGAGCGACCAATTGCCAGGCGATCACTAGCGTTAAGGCCATGACACCGAGCAAGAACAGCGACGCAAAGAAAATCGCCTCGCCAACGCTACCGACGATCCACCAGCCTGAGAGCCGTTGACCTCGCTTTTTGCCCCATAGCCTAAAGTAACGTGCCATACATTTCTGACTTAAGGAATCGTGATCGGCTGCGACGTGAATCTTGAGTAGGATTGGGAAGATTATAGCCAAGCCATCTTGTTTGCGCGGTCTGCGAACGGTTCATTATCACAAATATGCATAACATCCCTATAACATTTTCATAGTCTGCGGAGCCCTCCAGTGACTGCGTCTCCCCTCCCCTTGCCCGCTCTGGTTACCCGCTTCACTATTTTTGTGGTGACGGTTGTTCAATATTGTGGTATCGGGTTGTTTGGTATCCAGTTGTTGGAGGTGACTGGCGCCAGATTCTCGGCAATGAACGAAATGGGCAGGCCTCTGCCGATGAGCAACTACCCAACCGGCTCCCCGAGTCTGGCCCAAAAATTCAGTGGAGTGCTGAGATTGGAAGCGGCTATGCTGGCCCCACAGTCCTTGGGCAGCAGGTGATTTTGTTTCACCGCCGCAACGACGATGAATTGGTCACTTGCTTCGATAAGCAAAGTGGAAAGGTGCTGTGGGAAACGAAACTGCCGGCTGACTATACCGGTGGAATCGATGCGGATATCGGCCCTCGCTGTGTGCCAATCATCGATGGAGACGATGTGATCGTCTACGGCGCAGCAGGACAGTTAAGCCGTTTATCTTTGGCGGATGGGAAAGTGGTTTGGACCATTCCACTGCGCAAGCAATTTCGCGCAGAGGATGGCTACTTCGGAGCGGGTAGTACTCCGTTGGTACTGCCAGACCGAGTCATTGTAAATGTCGGTAGTCGCCGAGCTGGAATCGTGGCTGTCAATCGAGCCAATGGCGAAGTGCTGTGGGAAAAGACAGCTCATGATGCCAGTTATAGTTCACCCATTCTCATTTCTTACCAAGAACAACCTCTTGCCGTGGTTGTAACCCGCTTGCAATTGGTTGGGATTCGTCCCAGCGACGGTACCGTGGAATTTGAGATTCCTTTCGGCATGCGCGGCCCTACGGTCAATGCGGCAACTCCCTTATTGCTACCAACCAATCAGTTATTTCTTACCGCCAGTTATGGGATAGGAACCTTGGTGCTGGATATGAATACGAGTCCACCCAAAACGATTCTTCGTGATGCTGATCTGGTGGCTAGCCAGTACGTAACGCCTCTGTTCATGCAGGGAAAGATTTTTGCTGGCAATGGTCGCGAAGATATGGGGAATGGTGAGATTTGTTGCGTTGATGTCGAGGCTAAGAAAATTCTGTGGAGCAGCAATGAACTTGGAGTTTCCCATTTGATTGGAGTCAAGGATCGAATCCTTGCTATCAACACACGTGGAGTTGTGCATGTTCTGCAGGCCAATCCACAGAAATATGAAAAGCTAGCATCCTTCGAGTTACCGCCAGCCACCTATCGAGCCCTGCCAGCTTTGGCCGGAGGCTGTTTAGTGGTCCGAAATAACGATGGTGCCGGTGGAGGGAAGTTGATCGTAGTTTCGCTGAGTGGAGAAGCTCAATAAGGCTTGCTACCCGAGCGATTGGAAAGGGTAAGGCTCTTGTGGCAGTTTATGTTTAGGAGACCTGCCGTCTGTCTTTCGCTCTTGCTATGAAATTGACATTCGCTCTATAAACTCTCCCAAACCGATGGTTTAAGGAGAAGCCAGTGATGAATGGAAGTTGGAAGTCTGTATTGGGATGTGGATTAGGGGCAGCCTTTTTCGTTGCAGGCCACACTCCAGTTGTGTTTGCTCAAGCTCGTACGGCTGCCGCGCCGCAAGCTGAAAATGCAGGATCAGCCAAAAATGCTGTTCCGAATAAGGACGCTGCCTCCGCAGGTGTCTCGGATGAATTTCCTGCCGTCGTTGCCGTCGTGAACGGACAGACGATCTCGAGGGAGCAATTGGGTGTCGAATGCGTAAAGCGTTATGGCAACCAAGTGCTCGATAACATGCTCAATAAGTATCTGATTCTGCAGGCTTGCCAAGCACGCAAGATCGGTATTACAGATCAAGATGTGGATGAAGAAATATCCAGAATCGCAAGTCGCTTTAAGCTCACAACACAGCTTTACTTGAAGTTGTTACAAGATGAACGAAATGTAACTCCAGAACAGTATTCGTCTGAAATCGTATGGCCGATGTTGGCCTTAAGGCGATTGGTTGCCGACCAGATCACTGTACAGCCCGATGAAGTCGAACGTGCTTTTCAAAGCGAGTACGGCACCAAAGTTCAGGTCCGTATGATCGCTGTCAAAGATAAGGCTAAGGCGGATGATCTCTTGCGGCAGGTACGAACCAATCCTGATTCGTTCCGCAGATTAGCTAAGGAACAAAGCGAAGATCCCGCTAGCGCGAGTGTGGAAGGTTTATTGCCTCCCTTGCGTCGTTATTCTGGTGATGAACAACTCGAGGCAATCGCATTCAAGTTGCAGCCAGGGGAGACGAGCGATATTTTTCAAATTGCCGATTTGAATGTGATGCTGCAATGTGTCCGTTATATCGAGACGCCAGCGCCTGCGGCACAGACGATTCCTGCGATCCGTCAAGGTATCGAGGATCAACTCCGCGACCAGAAGATGGGAGAGTATGCTGAGAAATTATTTGAACAATTGAAAAAGGAAAGTAACGTTGTTCGAGTACTCGGTGATGCGAATCTTGAGAAGCAGTATCCAGGCGTTGTCGCCTTTATTAATCAGCAGCCTATCCCCGTTTCTCAGTTGCAGACAGATTGCTTGCGACGTCATGGAAGAGAAATACTCAAGGGTGAAATCAATCGAACGGTTTTTGAAACAGCTATCCAGGCTTCTAAAAGGCAGGTTGCACAAGCTGATA
>JAUMAI010000095.1:0-2836 GCA_032116775.1 Pirellula sp.
CTGCCGATGATTTCGGAAATCGCCTCGATCGCATGGCCTCCGGCATAACGCAGATCGATCAATTGTCTTTGTGGCGGAGGAAGTTCGTTGAGGCAACCTTCAAGTGCCTCTCGCCGATGATCAAGCTGCGAAAGACGCTCGTGTGCCAGATCAGCGAGTTCGCTGAGAAGTTTATCGTCGAAGACCAGACGGTCGCGGCTGTACTTTCGAATATGGTTGAGTGCTTTGAACCTTGCGATCTGGCTAGCCCAAGCCCAGAAGTCGGTCCCGGCTTGGAACTCGCTAGCCTTCTCCCAGAGAACAGAATTGACTTCCTGCAGCACGTCTTCCACGTCCGACGAACGAACCAGCAAGCACCTCACCAGCCCCCTCAAGCGGGTTTGGTGGCGTGCGATAAGGCCGACGATTTCGGAAGGGTTTGGGTTTTGCATAATTTTTGCTCCATTTGGCTTATGTCGCCTGAATCGCGAACGTCAACACGATTTGCCAAAATTGTCTCAGAATCCGAAAACCAAGAGGTAAAGCGATCCAAAATCATGTATTTGAAATCATCCATCGCGCGAGTCATAAACCGCATACCGACGTTCGCAACTATGGGACTCTTAGTGAGGCAGAACAGCGAAAAAAAAGAATCCCGAGTGAGACAGAAGGTTCACAACCCAGAGTCGTTAACCCGGTGGTTTTCATAACCCAGAGACTCTGAGAGTATTTGTCTCTGATCGGACCCCAGAGAGGGGCTGTTTTGGCGAGAGTCGCGATCGGAAAACGCGTCTCTGGAGAGTGGTAGAGACCCGGAAGATTGCAGGAAAATACGAAAAAAGCCGGTGTTTTGCGTTGCTGCAAGACACCGGCTTAATCGAATAACCTACTGCGGTCAGTTTCCTAACCAAACAGAGAAGTTGAGTGGGACCGACACCTCGCGAAACTCGCCTATTTTCTCTCGGCTAGGTTATGGCTCTTTGGCGGTTCCAGCGAATAACCTGGAAAGCCAGCGGCAGAGAGCCTCGGGGTTAATCGATTTTACTCGGATCACATCCTGAAAATCGTAGCGGACTGGTACAACTGAATGGCCGCGCTGTTTGTCGCGATAACCTGCCGCCGGTTTGAGAGGATGGCAGCCCGCCAGTTGTGGATTTAACTAAGCACAAGCTGGTCTGCCACACCGAACTTGGTGGCATCTGAAGACGTTCCGCGCCGCGGCGTGACTAACGGTCGCTGAAAGATTTCATACGATATAGCTACCACCAGTTTCCAAGATTTCTGAGACTTGGTCACTGGTGGTCGTTTGCTCGGGCCATGATGGCTCGGATTCCCGCTTCCATCTTGGCTCGAGCAGACACGTTGGCTGAATGCACCGACATCTTCGGCGGTACAAAACCGTACAATGCAACTTGCTCTTCAATCCAAAGCACAACGTCATATCCGGTACCACGCTCGTCATTACCAAGATCGTGGTCCAAGCTGATCTCAGTCACCCGTCCAGACCTTAACAACTCGACCGCCTCGCTGGGCCAATACACTCGCGTCCAGCCCTCAGGCGTCGCTCTTTCATCATCTAAATAGACTTTCATCTTGAGCCATTCTGATTACAGCTATTCGTAGTAGGAGGTCACGACCGGTTGCTTGGTATAGTTTGGGCCCGCGGAATCGTCTGCCCCGCGAAACTTGAAGGGGATTTCGAACTCCCTGTGGCCGGTGAGTTTCAGCAAGTGCTTAGCTGGCAAGTACTCGAATCCCTGCTCGCGGAGGAATCGCACTATTCTGCGCTTTCCTTTGCCTGCCTCCGAGAGACAAAGGTTGGCAGCGTCTAGGTTCGCTACAAAACGGCCATCGCTAACCAGCCAAGACGCCGCAAGTCTTATCGCTTGCAGCTTGTCGCCAAGATAGTGGAGTCCATGCACACAGGTGATCAGATCAAATCTCTCAATTGGCTGGTAATCAAAAACGGAACACTGCATCAGCTGCAGATTGGTTGATTTGTTGGTCAAGAACATTCCCACCAAATCAACGCCTATGATTCTTACCGATCCATCGCCGATTTCTTCGCTCGCTATAGCGGCCTGAATCAGAGCCTTACCGCTTCCACAACACAGATCGAGCCAGCGAACGGTGCTCTGCCTCGCCAATCGTCCTTGCAACCATTCCAGAGGATCAAATCCCACTTCCACTTCGTAACCATTGGAACCACGAAGATCCCTCTCACGATTCATGGTGCAATTGGCAACGATGGGCGAGTCTTCAAGCTCATTTGCGTTCAACAGTCGTTTGATGTTCATGCTGATATTGGCCCAACCGCCAAGTATCCGGAAAATGATGCCCTACGCGTCCCTACGTTGAAGCTGGGCGGAAGCGATCACGAAGTTGGTAAATTCGTTCGTGCAAGACCTGGATCTCATATTGGATTATCGAGTCATTTCTCTGCTTCGCCCACTCGCCCACTGTCAGGTATTTGTCGTTTGGACGCGAGTATGGGTTTCTTTCTTCCCAGGCATGCACCCACTCATGCACATCAGAACTTCGGGATTCTAAAAGCGCCGAGCGGCACTCGGTCGTTGCTTCTTGATCTGTAGTCTCATCTAAAACTGACTTCAGTTCAGTATGACACCATGGCAAATCGATGATCGCCAGTGCCGATGCGATCTGAATTCGATTATGCGGAATGGTCGATCGGAGAGCACGACGAACGAGAATTAGCGCGCAAGGCAAGTTGAATTCCATGGCAAGAATCGCGGCATCGCTCAAACCGTGTGATTGTATCTTTAAGAATGAATTCTGCAGGTTTGCGTTTGATTTCAAATTCAGCAATAACTCTGCGACAGTACTCCAAATGTATGGC
>JAUMAI010000096.1:0-5287 GCA_032116775.1 Pirellula sp.
ACATCTCGAAAGCGATTCCACTCGCCTTCGAAAGAGTCCTATCACGAACGATCAAGGCCGCGGAACTCGAGCGTCTCAAGCTGGCTTTCGATAAGCAAGTAAAACATTTTTCGGCGAATCCTGATACTGCCCAGCAAATACTATCGGTCGGATCTGCAGCCAGAGACACGACACAGGATCCTATTCAGCATGCTGCTTTAACCGCTGTGTGCCTGGCAATTATGAATCTCGATGAAGCGTTAACCCGCCAATAATGCTGTTAACGAACAGCCCCGAACGAAATACTCCAGCGAATACAACTAACCGGAGACAATCATAGATGTTCCAAGATTTGATGTTACAAAATGCAATGCATGTAACACGCCGAGCACTATTTGGCCGCTCCGCTACCGGCCTAGGTCTGGCTGCTCTAAGGTCCCTGCTGGGCCAACAAAGCTCAGCCGATGATTCCGCGGCGAAAACTACAGCTAAAAATATGATGCCGCTACCAGGGCTTCCTCATTTCGCGCCGAAAGCAAAACGAGTCATTATGTTGTGGCAAGGTGGCGGCCCCTCCCACGTCGATCTGTTCGATGAGAAGCCTCTTTTGGCTGAGCGACAAGGTCAAGATATTCCCGACACGGTGCGTGGCACGACTCGTCTTTCGACTATGTCCAGTGGATACGCCAAATTCCCATGCCTCGGCGCTATCAAACCGCACAAGAACTATGGAAAGTGCGGGATGAGGATGAGCGAGATGATGTCGCATGTGGGGCAATGGGCTGACGAAATCACGCTAGTACGTTCGATGTATACCGAAGCAGTCAACCACGCGCCGGGTGTCACCTTTTTCCTAACTGGTGCCCAGGTACCAGGCCGTCCTAGCCTAGGGGCTTGGCTTACCTATGGTCTGGGATGCGAAACAGATGAATTGCCTGCCTTTGTGGTCATGACCTCCAGCGACAAAGGTAAGACGTGCGGGCAACTCTTTTTCGATTATTACTGGGGCTCGGGTTTCCTACCTTCTCGATACCAAGGGGTTCGCTTTCGCAATACGGGAGATCCGGTACCTTACTTGGCTAATCCTCCTGGCATGTCCAGTCAAAGCCGCCGCGATTTACTGGATGATATCGCAGCTATTAATGCTCAACACCTGGCTGAGTATGGCGATCCTGAAATTGAGACTCGCATCTCGCAATACGAAATGGCGTTTCGTATGCAAACCAGCGTTCCTGACCTTATGAACTTCAGTGATGAAACCGCGGATACACTGCAACGTTACGGTGCAGACGTAAGTACGAAGGGAACGTTTGCCAATAATTGCTTGGTTGCTCGACGTTTACTAGAACGCGGGGTTCGATTCGTTCAACTGATGCATGCCGGTTGGGATCAACATAGCAACCTTTTCACGCAACTCGAGCAACAATGCATCGATACTGAAATCCCAGCTGCCGCCCTACTGCAAGATTTAAAAGATCGTGGCATGTTGGAGGATACACTGGTCATCTGGGGTGCTGAGTTCGGCCGAACACCGTTCGGTCAAGGAAACCCCGAAAAGCCAAATGGTCGCGACCATTTTGGTCGTGCCTTCAGCTGGTGGTTAGCCGGAGGCGGCATCAAGAAAGGCCATGTGCATGGAGCGACGGACGAATTCGGTTGGAATATTACGGACAAGCCTGTGCATGTCCACGACATGCAGGCCACACTGCTGAATCTTTGCGGGATAGATCACGAACGCTTAACCTTCCGATATCAAGGCCGTCAATATCGCTTAACCGATGTGCACGGGCAGGTAGTCCAAGACATAATCGCCTAACAACTCCCGTCAGCTAAACTAACTGAACCAGGCACTCTATTTCGCAACAAGTAACTCATGCGCATTATTATCTTGCTGGCTGTTCTACTAATCACCTCCGGATCCGGAGCTTTGCTGCATGCCCAAACCTCCGTTACAGCTGATGGAGCTGCGATAACCAAACTGGTCGATGACTGCCAGTTCACCGAGGGACCCGCCGTTGCCCCTAACGGCGACGTATATTTCACTGATCAACCGAACGATCGAATTCTGAAAATTGATACTCAAGGCCAAGTCACTGATTTTCTAAAGCCAGCAGGCAGAAGCAACGGATTATTCTTTGCACCCGATGGAAAGCTGATCGCTTGCGCCGATGAGAAAAACGAGATGTGGGAAATCTCTTTGGATGGCTCCCATAAGGTCCTGATCGCGAACTACCAAAATACGCGTCTCAATGGGCCGAATGATGTGTGGGTTCATCCACAAGGCTGGCTCTATTTCACTGATCCTTTCTACAAACGTCCATGGTGGTCCCACACCCAAATGCCCCAGGAGGCGTGCTTCCTCTACAAGGCCCAGCGGGATGGTTCCCAAGTAACTCGTATCGACAGCAAATTCAAACAACCCAATGGTATCATTGGCGATCCTGTCCGAAATTTACTCTATGTGGCTGATATCGGTGACAAGAAAACCTATCGCTTTCGAATTGGCAACGATGGCACCTTATCGGAGCGTGAGCTGTTTTGCGAATTAGGTTCCGACGGCATGACGACCGATACCGATGGAAACGTATATCTCACAGGCAAGGAGGGCGTTACCGTTCTCGATTCATCTGGAAAGCAGCTTGAAATAATCCGTGTCCCGGAACCATGGACGGCAAACGTCTGCTTCGGGGGAAAGACGCGGCAAACTCTTTTTATCACTTCCAGTAAAAGCGTTTACTCTATCCCTATGCGGGTGCAGGGATATTAGCAAGGAAATTGGCAACCTTCAGAGCGTTACCATAACGTTCACAATCTAAAGCATTCACTCTTGTTGCTGGTGCTACTCACTGGCACCTAGCCGCTAACGGTACACCTTGACGAAAGCAGCAGCACGATCGAATCTTATGGATTCTTCCGAACTGATCTCAAATCCCAACTCCAAACCTCAGGTGAGCGAATCCCGGGCCTCATTTCTCCACTTGGTAAATACCAAGTCCCATCCTTGCTCGCTGTTGGCAATGTCACTCTAGGTGCTGGCATATCTCGATGCTCTTGCCATCGATTCTCGGCAAAATCAAATTGCCAAATCTCTTTTCGAAATCCCTTATGCTCGCTAGCTGGCACCCCAACTTGCGAACCATCATCTCCCCCTAATACGAACAGTCCTTCGTTAGTAATAGGAGCCGGTGAAGCTGCGGCTGCGATCGGAGAAGGAAAATCAGCAAGCTCCGTCCACCCCTTTCCAAATTCGTAGCGATAAAAGTCTTGTAGATAACGGCGATTTACTTTTCTGTCATCTGCTTGGTACAACTCGCATCCACCAACCACGTAAAACTCTTTCTCAGTCGTGGCAACTATCGGTAATATGCGACCAACTCCCGGATGGCTCTCTAACTTCTTCCATCCATCGCTGAGTGACTCTAAATCGAGAGCCCACAGATCTTGTAATGCACTTTGATCCGAGTTGCTATTTTGCCCTCCAACAATCAGCAACATATTGCCAACAAGTCCTCCTGCGCCATTGGCATGCTCGATCGGCAACGATGGCAATGACGCGACACGCAGCTTGCCTTCGTGCAAGGACAAACTAAAAACATCCGACAGATATTCGTTTTCGTTACTGCCACCAACGCATATCATCGATTCTTTAAAAGTAACGCTCACTCCATAAGCAACTGGTTTTGGAAGCTTACCGATTCGATTCCATGTCTGCTGCTTGAGGTCGAGAGCCCAGACCTCGTCGTACCATTTTTTCTTACCACCTTCCCATGGCTTCTTATCGGGAAAATTAGCTCCTCCAGCAACAACAAGCTTGTCGCCCAAAACACCAGCAAATGAACTGGCGAATCCTTCCGTATTGGGGAGCGAACTTAGACGACTCCATCGATCAGCAGAAAAACTTGGCGAAATCGTCAGGCATACTATGCACAAAAAAATAACAACCACGTTGCATTTCAGTAATTGCTCTGCCAACAAAAGTCGTTTCCTGCAGAAAGGCGTGGATCACAAAAACTAGGGCGTTTACCAATACCTGAATTTTTACCTGAATTTTTTCCCATCGGAGACGTCGTCCTGGAAAATACTGATCCAGCGGCGAATCCCAAGCTACAAAGCAATTCGTCTCACTTTTTTACGATATATAGCGATACCTTCAACGTCTTCAGGTGTTTTAACGTCTATAAGGTGAACTGCGCGGAAGTTCGTGGCTCCCGCGCAGTTCGTTCCACCTTCCGGGTGCGCCGAGAATGTGGAACGCACATTGTAAGATCAGTAAATCTACTGTTTCAACTAAATCGTCGCGAAAATCGCGAAGGAATTGCATGGACGCGATGCCCCGCTAGCTGCAACGCCTTGGCGTTGTTCTCGGGACCTGTTGAACGCACGTGGCAACATGCTCGACCTAGTAGGCATTGGCCCGTAGTAGCCTCCTCTCACGCAATAGCGAGGGGTTTTCGTTGACTGATCTGAGTGCAATTATTAAGCAGCCACGATTCGTTCAAGAACGTGGCAATCATGGAAGCTTATTCGCACATTTCAAACGAAATAAACTCTCGCTCTACTTTTATTTCACAACGGTCGATCGCTGGTTGGCTCTCTCTCCTGGCTGGAATTGCCTCCTTCCTCTTGGGTGTGAACAATGAGTATCGGCAGTCCCCATTTTCCGCTCCGACCTCTGAACTGAAGAATTACTGGAATGAAGTTAAGCATTCCCAGAACTTTGATCTGGAAGAGGCAACACGCAAAGTGTTCCTGGAAACTTGCCATAATAAACCACGGAAGGTGGCTTTTAGCGAAAACTGGTTGCAATGGAGTGCTGGTAAATTCTACGAACCCTTGTCGAGAACGCAGGACACCGATCTCCTGATTGAAGGTGGCTTAGCTGAGTGCTCCGAGCGATCTCAAATTCTAAAATCAATTGCAGAAAGCGCTGGCTATGACTGCCGCTTCGTAGGTCTTGGTGGCCACGTCGTACTTGAAGTCGCTATGGGTTACGACTGGCATGTGGCCGACCCTGAATTCGGTATCTGCTTTCCATTGAATGCCTACCAGTTAGCAGAACCAGACAATGAGGACATCATTCGATGCCAATTAGCTGGACAAGGTATCAATACCAGTCAAATCAATAACTACATTGATATCCTGCAAACAACGCATGACAATTTCCGCCTACCTGTCGGTTCTCCCATCAGCCCACGATTACATCTGTTAGAGACAGGCACTCATTGGCTGCGATGGCTGATTCCAATCGCTTTTCTTGCCGTGGCTGCCAGCACACTCTTTCGAGGCCATGGCTAAATCTAAATAAGAT
>JAUMAI010000097.1:0-6394 GCA_032116775.1 Pirellula sp.
GATGGCTTCGCTGATGTCATCGGTGCCCTTAAAGAACTCGGTTACTTCGTCAATTCCGTCAATGAAAACGAAAGAACGCACTTTAGAGAATTGGCCCTGAATGGCGTAGACCAACATCAATGTGAACCGCGCGAATGCGGCCACGCTTCCAGAGATGTCAGCAACAACCATGAGTTCGGGCTTAGAGGGTCGCGGCTGCTTGAACTTTGGCTCGGCAGGAGTGCCACCATACGAAAGTGAATGGCGAACCGTATTGCGAAAATCAAGTGGTCCTTTGCGACCATGACGGCGCTTGCGAGCTAGTCGAGCTGCCAACTTACGCGTAAGGGGGTACAACGATTTCTTTAAAGCCTGCATTTCATCACGACTGGCGTGCATGAACTCAACATCTTCAGGAAGAGGCTTACGCAAAGTCTTGGCCATCGCTTCGGCACCACGATCAGCTACTAGGCGGCGGCGAATTTCGGCTTCAATCTCTTTTTTGAATTGATCAATACGGCTTTCGTATTCATCTTTTTCTAGGCGCTCTTCAAGTGCGGTCAGTTCACCACCGACTTCTTGTTTGCTGGCCTCCATGAGCTTTTGCAACATGTTGTCGAGATCAAGATTGCGCAAGGTGCGGTACAGGTAGTACGTCCCACCTACCGGACGCCCTGGCTCCATACCTGCAAACCGTTGCACCGATTGCTTGGCCAAGGCCCGCATCAGAGCCTGATCGCCGTTCATCAAAGCCTTCATCAGCATCTGCGCGATCTCTTCAGGAGTCAGGCTGTCCATCCCGCCGGATGAACCCTTACCTTCACCTTGCTGTTGCTGCATTTGCTCTTGCATCTCGCGCCACATTTGCTCGAGATCATCCTCGGCGCCTTCACCGATTTTGTATTCGGGTCCGCGCATCGAGAAATAGACTTCAAATACTGTCTCAAACGAACGCCAGTGGGCGCTGTTCTTCACCATGGTTGCTCCGAGCGCATACTTAAATGCATCACGATCTTCCAGCGGGATATGCCGAACTGCTTCCATGGCATCAAGATTTTCAGTCAATGAAACCGGCAGGCCGGCGTTGCGAAGTTCTTGAACAAATCCAGAAAGTAGATCAAGCATGAGCGACAGACAACAGTTCTGATCAGGTCAAGTCGACGGAAAGTTCTTTGGCGGCCTTAGCGATATCTGACTGATACTTCAGCAAAACATGCAAAGTTTCCTTGGCAGTCTGGGCATCAATTGAATCAATATTGAGCAACATCATGGTGCGAGCCCAGTCGAGGGTTTCGCTGACGCTTGGTGCCTTCTTCAAATCGAGCTGACGAATGCTGCGCACGATGCGCGCCACTTGATCTGCCAAGTTCTCGGTAATGTCGGGAACTTTCGCTAGAACGATTTCCTTTTCGCGCTCCATTGACGGATAGTCAACGTGCAAGTACAAACAACGACGCTTGAGGGCTTCTGATAATTCACGCGTGTTGTTTGACGTCAAAAACACCATCGGGATTTGCGTTGCTGTGATCGTTCCGAGTTCAGGAATTGACACCTGATACTCAGACAAGATTTCAAGCAGCAAAGCTTCGGTCTCGACTTCGACACGATCGACTTCGTCAATCAACAGCACGACCGGATCTGGAGCGCTAATTGCTTCGAGAAGCGGACGGGTCAAAAGGAATTCGCGACTGAAGATGTCATCGTGAACTTCACTCCAAGAATCGCTGTTCTTGTCGGCCTGAATGCGCAGCAACTGCTTCTTGTAATTCCATTCGTACAAGGCTTTTGACTCGTCTAAGCCTTCGTAACACTGCAAGCGGATCAGTCGCGCGCCAAGCATTTCTGCGACGCTTTTGGCCAACTGAGTTTTACCTGTTCCAGCTGGTCCTTCGACCAAGATGGGCTTTGCTAAGCGGTCCGCTAAGAATGCGACGCCGGCGATGCCATCATCGGCGAGATAATTGACGTCCTTCAGGCTGTCACGGACCTGCTGAACGGAAGAAAAACGATGTTCCATGCCGTTCACCCTACAAGTTGAGGCTCAGGCACAAGAATTCTGCCGACGGAATGAGTCAAACTGACCCTATATACGACCTACCCTGTACAGCGATGAACAGTGAGGAGACGCAGTCGAACGAGGTGACCGCCACTGGCGAGCCCACGTCTTTGTCTGGTCTCTCAACTTCACCAGAGGGCAACAGTTTGCTACGAAGTAACGCCATCGTCGCTCTCGGTACTGGTCTGTCGCGCCTCACTGGAATGTTGAAAGTCATCGTCTTTGGGGTCATTATCGGCCAAACCGCACTTGCTGATGCCTACGACGGGGCTAACAACTCCCCTAACGCCGTCTACGAACTCTTGCTCGGCGGTGTTCTATCAGCCGCCCTCGTTCCGATGTTCACTCGCATGCTTGAAAATGATGACCGAGATTCTGCTGAAGCCGTCGTTGGCACTGCGATCGTGGCATTGACATTCATTACTGCGATCGCCGTGTTTTTCGCACCATGGGTGTTCCGCGTGTTTTCTCTTAATCCGGCCGATGGAGTTGATGTCAATCAATTCCGCACCGTTGGTACCGCTCTCACCCGAATCTTTTTGCTACAAATCTTTTTCTACGGAGTCTCTGCGGTCTTAGGTTCGTTGCTCAATGCCCAGCGTCGCTTTTTCGCTGCAGCATGGTCGCCAGTCTTGGCGAATATTGTCATTATTTGTTCGCTTCTCTACGTACCAATTTTGTTAAATCATCCTGACGATGGAATCCCTCTTGCCGAAGTTCTCAACAGTCCTTCGTTTCGCTGGTTACTTGGTTTAGGTGCGACCGGCGGCATCGCACTACAAGCACTCATTCTTTTACCTGCGTTACACAAAGCTGGCCTGAACTTTCGTTTTCGGTTTCAGCCGCGTCACCCTGCGGTGCGTCACCTCATTCGACTTTCTGGTTGGACCTTTGGATACGTCATGGCCAACCAAGCAACAGTCATCGTGGTGAAAAATTTGGCCGAGCCTGGTAGTGGTGGGCAAGACGCCTTTACGAAAGCGACAACTTTCTTCTACTTTCCGCATGGATTACTGGCCATGAGCATCGCCACGACGTTTATTCCTGAAATGGCCCGAGCGGTCGCTCGGCGTGATCGAGATGCTTTTGTTGAACGCACCGCATTTGGCCTGCGTCTCGTCGGACTACTCACGTTTCCCGCGGCCTTTGCCTTCTTGGTGATGTCGCGTCCAATTATTGGAGCGCTCCTACAACACGGCGAGTTCAGCGTTGATGCCTCAATCACCACCTCTCGGGCCTTGGCCGGATTGTCGCTCGGACTCGTTGGCTATTCGATTTATCTCTTTGCACTACGGGGCTTCTACGCGCATCAAGACACGCGAACACCCTTCCTCATTAACCTTGTGCAAAATATTTTGAACATCATTTTGGCATTCGCCCTTGTTGGTTCTTATGGAGTGCTCGGACTCGGACTGGCTTTCGCAGTGTCGTATGTCGTTGGTGCCGTGATCGCGCTATTCGTATTAAGAATCAAAGTTCATACTTTCCCCGTCTTGGACGTGCTCGGGAGTCTGGCGCGGATGCTCACTGCTGCAGCAGTCATGGGAGCCGTACTTTGGCTAGCTCTCAAACCAGTGGGCGATAACGATGGCTTTGGAGCGGTTCTCAAAATCACAGTCGGCATCGTCATCGGGTTGCTGGTATATCTCGGCGCTCTCACACTCTTCAGAGTTCCTGAGGTCAACAGTTTGCGCTCAGCAAGTCAACGATTTATCAGTAACCGAAACTCATCGGGGCAATAAAACCAGCGCATCACGATGCACCACAACTTGCGGAAAACCATCGTCAAGATCGGTTGATCGTCGACCAGCTGATTGCATCACTTGAGCGCTTGACATTGAAGCGCTTCCACGGGCGAGCAATGTTCCGTCATCAGAAACGATTTCAATGGTTTCGCCTGAGTCAAAATCGCCTTCAACGCGAACGACTCCAGCGGGCAGCAAAGACACTGTGCCGCGCACAAGCACCTGCGATGCCCCCGCATCAATATGCACACGACCGCTTACTTCACTAGCAAATGCCACCCATAACTGGCGGGCCGACAAGTTGCGATCGGAACCGTGAAATGTCGTGCCGATTGTTGAAATTTGCGCGATGGCACCAGTCACGATGCCGTTCAATACATCGGCGATATCGGCACGCGCAATAACTGCTCGCACGCCCGACCACGAAGCGATTCGTGCAGCCGAGAGCTTTGAGGCCATTCCACCGCTGCCACGGTTCGACCCAGATGCTCCAGCATCAACGCTCATCAATGGGTCACCTTCATAAACGTCGGTAATCAACGTGGCCGAGGAATCACTACGTGGGTCAGATGTATACAGACCTTCAATATCGGTCAACAAAATCAGCACATCGGCCTTGAGAAGGTGCGATAACAAAGCCGAAATATGGTCGTTATCACCGAAACGAATTTCATCGTTAGCGATCGCATCGTTCTCGTTGACGACAGGAACACAGCCAAGTTCAATCAGACGCTCAAGGGTGTCGCGAGCGTGCAGGTACTGCGTGCGATCAACAAAGTCGTGCGGTACGAGCAATACCTGAGCAGCAACGAGACCATGACTACCAAACTCGGCGTTATAGACCTCCATCAAACGACTTTGACCAGCCGCAGCAAGAGCTTGCAGTGTACGAATATCGCTTGGACGCTCTGTCATGCCGAGCGCTGAAACGCCTGCTGACACGGCTCCTGATGTCACGAGAACGACCTCATGTCCATCGGCGCGCAGTTGCGCGATTTGCCGACAGATATTGGCAATCATGGCGCGATCAATCACGCCTACATCATCAGTGAGCGACGATGTTCCGATTTTGGCAACGACACGCATCGAAACAACCTTCACATATCCGGAGCGTAGTCAAACGAGAAATCACCAATCCACACCACATCACCAGCCACAGCACCAGCGCGCGACAACAAGCGTGGAACTCCTAACTTCTTCAAACGCTCGCTGATATATGACATCGCTTCGGGTGTCGTGACATCGTTGAGGTGAACGGCTCGCTCTGCTTTGCGTCCATGAACCCTGAACCCACCATGACCGAGTTTTTCAACCCATGAACGAGCAGCATCTACCCCCGAAGAGTCAATATTAATTTGTGGATTATCTGGGGTTTCGAAGTCCGAAGGGTCAGTGCCTTTATCTAATGAAGCTTTCCAAGCTGCTGAATCGTCTTCTCCTTCAACTTGTTCTTTCATTATTTTTTTCGCTATACTGTGTCCCTTTTTAATAGTAGACTTTTTAAGCGGTGGTCGATCTCCGGTAGACTTCATTGCTTGAGCCATACCAATAGCATATGGAGCGTTTTTTCCCATTTTTTTCTTTTCAGTTTTTACACTATGATCATCATAATTGCTAGTGTCGGTTACTTCCTTACCGTTAATCTTAAACTTTCCACCTTTTTTAGTCTTAGCTAAAGCTTTTGTGAAAGCGTTGCCTTCCTTTTCTTCGTTAAGGGATTTTAAAAATGTATTTGCGAACTTTGACATAGTTGCTAATATTTATCAAATCTGCTTGAATAATCTCACTATTAACCTATTATTTACATATGTCTAAAGCTCTTGTTATTCTTTCCGGTGGTATGGATAGCTCTGTATTGCTTCATCATGTTGCCCATGAGCTTAATTATAAAGATGTTTACGCTATTACCTTTAATTATGGTCAGCGGATTGCTAGAGAAATTGAGTGTGCTAGGTTCCAAGCACTAGACTGTTGTGTGAAAGAGCATAAGATTGTTAATATGGATTTCTTTAGAGATATTTCAAAGATGTCTGCTCTTACTAATACCGATCTCAAGATTCCAAAAGCTCGAGATGATATTGGCAATGCTCAACCTCTGAGTTATGTTCCGTTTAGAAATCTATTGCTTTTAACGACTGCAGCAGGTTGGGCTGAAAGCATTGGTGCTGAAGATCTGTTTTACGGTGCGGTACAAACCGATGATTATTCCGGCTATTGGGATTGTACTTCACATTTTCTCGGCAAGGTTAATGACTTACTCTAAAGAACAAGTTATTAAGAAAGGTATTGATTTACAGGTAGACTTTAGACAAACGCATACTTGCTATGAAGGTACAGATCCGGCTTGTGGAGAGTGTGTGTCGTGTTCAGCCCGTATTAAAGGCTTTATCGATAACAAAGCAATCGATCCTATTGCTTATAAAAAGCAAATTCCCTGGTCGCAATTTGGCTGTAAAGAGCTAAACTACTTATAATATGTGCGGTATAGCTGGTTCAATGAACAAAGATAAAGCTTTTAAGCTTTATCAAGATAACCTTACCCGGGGCTATTATAGCTCCGGTTCTTTTATTATAGACGATGCAAAGTCTACTAGCTGTAAAAAGACCCTAGGGG
>JAUMAI010000098.1:0-15565 GCA_032116775.1 Pirellula sp.
CGGTGAGTTGATGGGACCCTGATTGCCACTTACGCGCCGAGGTAAATCAGGAGCAGCTTTATTTAAACGTAGGGCAGGACTTTCCTTCGAACCGCCAGGCGTTGCTACGGTGACGTCCGTATTGCGTTGAGGCAACGATGCAGGAGGACGCGATCGCCGCAAATCAGGGGCACCCGCGGAAGAAAGGTTGGGCAACAGGGTCGTATTATTTACGCTAGCCGCCGCAGTCGCTGATGAACGTGTTGCCTCTGTAGTCGCTAGTGTATCTGCTAAATCGGCGATGCGTTGCGTGGGAGGAGTCTCGACCGAAGATGTCGCTGGACGCTCCGGAAGCGTGATCCTAGGTACTCGACTACGAGACGCAGCACTCCTCACCGCGGTCGCTTTCTGCAACTCGACATTCGCTTCAGGAATCTCAATCTCTGGCAGCTTCTGTAAGGTTGGCCTTGGTGGTTGCAACTTCGAAATGGCGTCCCCCTTGGTCATAGCGGCTGGATCCGCTGACTGCGATGGCTGTAAAGCCTGCGGTGCCTGTATGGGTGAGCGCTCTGCGATGGACTCTTGTCGATTTAGTTCGCTGCCAGCTTCGCTAATTGAGTCTGTCGTCGCTGAGGAATCTGCCGTATTTGCGGTAACTTTAGGAATTGTGATCGGCGCCGCTTGGGGACGAGTCAGTTGCGGCGAAGAACGCGATAACTCAGCCATCCTTGGTTCGCTCGAAGCAGCCGTAGGAACGATCTCAGCCTTCTCCATGATGGATGCTTGAACATTCTGTTGTCTCGATTCATCAGGCTGGAGGGTGGGGATATCTGCTTGCTCATTGGCCGCTAATTGCATAGCTCCATCGACGCTCAACTCCTCTTCGGATGCCTCATGTTGTGTTTGGACTGGCTTTAGAAAATCAGGCCGAGCTGCAGCAGAGCCGGTCACCGACTTCGCATATGCGGTAGTGAGATATTGCTTGGCAAACTGTTCTTCCGGTGCCTGCTGTGAAATTGCTTCATAAACATCGGGCCACCATTTCGCAAAGATCACAACGTTCACGGCTGCCAGCAACAGTACTAAATGCACTGTCACACTCAGCAAGAACGCAACTTGCATGGAACGTTCCACAAACTTCCCGACAAAGAACCGAAGGAGTGCGGAGATGATGATCAAGATGGTTGGTACCGCTAGAAGATAAGTCCAAGCGTTGAATTGCCAGCGGTTATCATCGAAGCGTAGATATTTTGCTACGATCCACAGCAATACACCCCCAAGGATCACCATGGCGATATCTAATGGCCAGAACGCCTCGCGTCGTGCCGGAGCATTCTCTTGGATGATTCGACCAATTCGAGCCATTTACGAACCCTCCGACGTCGTGACAGAGTAATTGGCAATGCCTGCTTGGTTACACAAATCCATTACTGTCACTACGAACTGGAAAGGTACCCGACGATCACCGCGTATAATTACAGACTGGCGTGTCGGATTGTCCGCTACAGCTCGCTGGAAGATCGATCGTAACTCTTGCTCCGAAACATTCTTAGCATCAAGAAAATACTTTCCTGATTGATCGATACTGACGATGATCTCACGCGGTTCGGCAGTCATTGGCTGTGCACTACCAGCCGATGGCAACACAACCTCTAACTTGCGATCTTCCTCAGAGAGCCTCGAAGCGACGAGAAAGAACACCAGCAAGAGAAACACCACGTCAATCAGCGGAGTGAGATTCAACGCTGAAAGAGCTTGGCTTGTTTTTACTTTGACCGCCATCGCAATACCCTCCGTGCACTCACGATTTCTTACGAATACGATCGCCGGTCATAGCGCTTGCTGAGGATGTTCCCAACGGCGGTGGCGGAGGAGGCGTTGGCCGTGACGCCGCTGCGATAGGTGGCTTAACCACTTCTAATCGATTGCTATCCAGAGCCTGAATGGGACGATTTTCTTGTCCATCAAACCGCGTCTGACCTTCAAATCGCTCCACCTGGGCTAACAGTTCGAAAAGTAATTCATCGAGCTTGCGAAACGCAGCGGTAATTCGTCCCTCGTAGTAATGCGCAAAAACCGCCGAGGGAATTGCTACCATCAGGCCCGCCAAGGTTGTGACCAAGGCAATATAAATCCCTTCCGCTAGTTGCTCCGCTCGATCCTGACCAGGGACTAGCTGAGTCGTCGCATGAAAGGCTTCGATCATTCCCCAAACGGTACCGAGCAGCCCCATCAATGGAGTAACTGCGGTGGCCATATTGAGCCAACGCACATTGGCATACAGATGATCCGCTTCCCGCTGGCTTGCTTCCGCTACCGCATGTTCAATTTCCGAATGAGGTCGCCCAATCTTTAGCAGCATCGTCTTAATGACGGAAGCTGCTGGTGATGGATAACGTTGACACAACTTGAAGGCTGCTACCGGATCGAGTGTGCTGTCGAGCGAAGAAAGTTCTTGCAACCCACGCACCAGACGGGTTGGCATAATGCGCCCCATCCGCAAAGCAAATAATCTCTCCAAGGAAACCGTGACGACCAAAATACTCATCAGGCCGATTGGGATCATCATCCAACCGCCACGCATCAAGAGCGTGAGAAAATTGATGCCAGACTGCATCACCGAATTGCTTGCCGAGTCCCCAAGACTACTGGATTCATCGCTCGCACGAGTTAGTTCCGACAAAGCAGCAGCGTCAACAACCTGGCTGGTACCTTGGTCTTCGGTTGCATCTTGTGCTACCAGACAACTGGCACTAACCAGCCAACAAAGCAGAAACGCCGTTAACCAATTCCACTTCCAAAGGTTGCTTTGCTGCATTCCCCAATGCTCCCGAGGTGACAAACTATCGGTCAATCCGTAGGCACCCTAAGCTGAACTGCCCCCAAGGACTCCCGACGCCTTACCAATCCAAATAAACCGCCGGGGTTGATTATAGTTGCTTCAAAGCGGCAAGTCGTGCTTTTGCCTGCTCATTTAGCTCATGTTGTGGGTGTTTATCGAGAACATATTGGTAAAAATCGCTGGCAATCTTGATGGCTCGGGTTCGTTTTTCACCACTTAAGTCGGCGATCAGCACCTCGCTACAACGCCCTGCCTCGAAGGCGCTTCTGGCCTGCCAGTTCTTGATTTCCGGGGGTGCAGACTCACCGCCATAACCATACATAACTCGCTGAAACTCGGGTATCGATTTGGTAAAATCGCGCTGCCCAAAGTACAGCTCCCCTAACATGAATCGAGCTCGAGCAGCGACTTCGGAACGATATTTTTCCGCGACATCGCTGTAGGCCTTGACTGCTTCAGCGGTCTTATTCTGGTTCTGATAACAGAAAGCTAACTCATAAATCGTCTGAGCCAGGTAATTGGAATCGCTGTAGCGATCCATGATGACCTGCAACCACTGCTGCATCTCGTTCCAATTCTTAGCTTCACGTAAGCACTGAGCGCCATGGAGATACGTCAGCACCTGGACTTGAGTCGGAATCGACTTTCGATCCTGCATACCATCCAAGTCCTGTCGAGCCTGCTTATAAAACTCGAGTGCCTCAGAAAACTTTTCTTGCTTGAAGAGGCATTCACCAGACATGAAGAGTGCCGGAATCTTCATTGAGCTATTGGCGTAGTTCTTCGCTAATAATGCGAATTGCTCGCTGGCCGCCTTAAAATCGTTCAGTTGATAAAGCGACCAACCCAGTTTATAGATTGCCTTCTGCTTCAACGAATCCTCCGTGGCGCTTTCAATCGCTTGTCGATATCTTCCAGATGCCTTATCGAAAGCTCCCTTCGCATAATCGACCTGAGCCAAGTGGTAATTCGCTTCAGCTGCCAATGGACTCGCTTTAGCTTTATCAAGCAGTTCTGCAAACGCAACAATCGCCTGATCATCTTTTTGCTGGGACTTCAAAGCCCAGCCAAGTTCATAGAGCACCTTGTCCATAGCGACATAGTTGGGAAGGTCTTGGCGAATCTTATTAAAAGACTCAGCTGCCTGGGCATACTGTTTGGCTTGCGTCTGAGCCAGCCCGAGCTCATATAAACCGTGCCCCAATCGCTCGCCTTCGGGATTGCCCTTTAAAAACTCTGTGAGCGCGACAATAGCCTCGTCCAATTTCCCTGATTGCCGCAAAGCAATGCCTCGTGCCAGCTTTGCTTCGTTGACCACTGTGGGATTTTCATTCTTCGCGATGATGGCATCGAACTCTGCAATCGCTTCTGGATACTTTTGTTGCTGGAGTAAAGACCATGCTTTGCCGTATGCCGCAAAACCGGCTAACTTCGGATCGGGCTTGGCCTCCAACGCTCTGCGATATCGCTCTAAAGCTGCGCCAAAATCACCCTCTGCTGCAGAGATCTGGGCGATCCGAAACTCTGCGTTACTTCGCAGGGGACTATTGGGAAACTCGTCGATCAAACGCTGCAACACTTTAACGGAGTCTTGAACTTTTCCTTGCTGAGACAGAACTTGGGCAAGCAGCAAGAGAACTTCATCTGCCTGAGTCCATTTAGCATCTTTCTGCAGACTTGCTTCCAGTTGCTTTTGCGCCGGCTCAGCTTGATTCATGAAAAAGTAACTTGAGCCAACAATGAAATAGGCTTCTGCTTGTAGACCGCCAGATGGCAAGCGGTCCACTTGTGGCGCTAATGAACTGATAACTTTATCGAATTGACCAGCCAAGTTACGGGCGCGATTCAAACGCAACACCCACAAGTTGCGAGCTGGGTTTTCTTTGAATTCATCCAATAGCTTGCTGTATCGAGCAATCGCATTATCCGCATCGCCCTTCAGCAGTGCCGCTTCGGCACCAATGTAGGCAACATCCGGTCGTAAGGGATCTTGCTGATAATTCTGTAAGAAACGATCAACCCACTGCAAAGCATTATCGTACTGCTGACTTTGTAAACTCGCGAACGCCAAATTATAGGTTGCTCTAGCAGCTACCTCGCTGTTTGGATCGGCTTGCACAATATCACTGTAGATTTTCCAAGACTCCTGCGCTTTGCCAGGCTGCTCAAAGAGTGCGTCCGCTAGATCCATTTTTAGCAACGCTGCCGTAACCGGCGCGGGATTCCAAGTGAGCGCCTCACGAGCTAACTGTTCTGCGCGCTCAAAATTACGCTGCTGAGTAGCCGACAGTGATAACCAATGTGCCGCCTCAGCCGCTTGCGCATCCTTCTTGGCCAGTAATTTTTCGAAACTCTTGTCGGCCCGTTCTTTCTTCGGTGAACGGAACCAAGATTGGCCCGCCGCCAAGAGCGCACTGTTTACAAGTTGAGAGCTTGGATACCGATCTGCAAATTGCTCGTACAGGGTAGCCGCTTCTTCATGGCGATTCTGCTGAGCGAGACAATAGGCTTGACGATAGAAGGCGTACTCGGCATTGCCAAACTCTTTCTTGGCTGCCAGCTCTGCATAGATTGCTTCCGCGGCCGGTAGATTTTGTTGCTGCACCAAGAGATCTGCCTTGCGCAATTTCACCTCATCGGCCAAGCGATAAGCAGCGAACTCTTTGAGCAATTGGTCGTACGTATCGATCGCGATACCGAGCTGTTTCAGTTCCTCGTAACAAACTCCCATCGAGTACATTGCGTCGGCACGATAGGAAGAAGCTTTAAGCTCAGCAGTCGTGATCAATTTTTTATACCAAGCGATCGCTTGATCCCTGGCTCCTAAAGCATATTCGGATTCACCAGCATAAAAGTATGCCTGATCCGTGAAGTCGCTTTCCGGATAAAGCTTGACCAAGATCGACATGACATCGCGACAACGCTTGAAGTATTTGCTCTGCTCTTCTGGATTACCCTCTTTTTCTCGCGCTAAGGCGTAGTTGCAGAAGCCTAAGTTAATGATCGATTCCTGACGCACCTCGGACTGCGCATCGCGAGCCGCAGGCTCTAATACGGCAATGGCTGCTGCATAGTCTGGAACATCCTTTTCCATGTAACACAAACCGAGATAATGCTGGGCCTTCGGTACGATTGGATCTTTAGGAAACTTCTCTAACAGTTTCTTCCACTCAGCGATCGCTAGATCGAACGCTCGGTTATTTTGGAAGTTGGCCGCGTCACCGTAGATCGTTAACGCCTCGTTATCAGATGCTGCAGCCTTATCCGTCGCCCCTGCTCCAGCCGCACCTTGTGCCTTTTCTTTTTCCTGGCTACCCGCTAACCGACCTGGCTGCGGATTGCTTTGCTGGCCCCAAACGCCCTCCGCCGTCCCAAGGAAAACGGTCACCACCAGGGCTAACCCAATCCCTATCCCAAACCTGTTCGCACCGTTTGATTCTGCTTGCCACAACATACTCAACCGTTTCCTCTCGCACGTTCCTTGCTTAAATTTGCCGCATCGGCCTTCATCTCTTCAATCCTGCGTTCGTGTAGTGTACCGTAGAGAGAGCGATGTCTACAGCTATTCCGGTCGGGAAGTGAGTTCTACGTGTTACATTCTTTGATTACAGGCGGCGCCGGTTTCATCGGGTCTCATCTGACCGAGCTTCTTCTATCGCGCGGTGATCGTGTCACCGTGGTGGATGATTTCTCAACCGGTCAGCCGGTAAATCTTGCCCGAGTTGCCAAACATCCCAATCTGGAACTCATTCGGTCCGATTTGGGTGACCCTGAATTAATCGAACAGCTCTGTTCGAGAGTGGATCGCGTTTTCCATCTTGCCGCCGCTGTGGGAGTTGCCCTAATTGCCAAGCATCCCATTCAAACCATCGAACGAAATATCTATCCCACTCAGTTGCTTTTAACAGCCCTGAGAAGTCAAAAAGAAGCTGGTCGGTCCGTTCCTTTTTTTCTTGCCAGCACCAGTGAGGTTTATGGCAAGAATCCCAAGCCGATCTGGAATGAACAAGACGATTTGGTATTCGGTGCGACTACCAAGCCACGCTGGAGTTACGGAGCGTCCAAGGCAATCGATGAATTTCTAGCACTAGCGTCCCATCGTGAAACTGATCTGCCGGTGGTGGTTGGTCGATTTTTCAATGTCGTCGGCCCCAGACAAACAGGGGCCTATGGCATGGTTCTGCCACGATTCGTCGACGCAGCGAGACATCAACGTCCCCTAATTGTCCATGATGATGGATCCCAAATCCGCTGTTTTGCCCATGTCGCGGATGTCACCCAAGCCGTTGTAAAACTTTTAGAAACCCCGGCTGCAGCGGGCAAAGTTTTCAATATCGGTAGCGATACACCGATCACCATTCTGCAACTGGCTGAAAAAGTGCGGGAAATCGTCAATCCCAAGGCTGAAATTTGCTTCCAAAGCTACTCGGAAGCCTATGACGATGACTTTGAAGACATACGGCGTCGCGTTCCTGATCTCTCCCGCATCAAATCGACCATTGGCTACACCCCCACCTATGAACTAGGCCAAATCATTCACGATGTCTGGCAATCACAAATAACCAGTCAAAATACTTGACCAACCCCACCCCTAGGGAGAACAATGAAATCTCATCCTGACTGTGCGACACTCCCTAAATGGGCGTAGTTCTCAAAAGCACTCTTATCTAAATAACCAAGACGTCGCCATGCCATACTCCAATTCTAAAGTCATGCCATCAGTCATCGTTCGCCAGCCAGCGCCAGCTGCTGGCAAGCTGCGTGTAAGACGTCGCGGTTTGACACTGGTCGAAGTGCTAATCGCCACCACGATAACGCTGCTGATGCTGGCAGCTCTTGCCGAGGGATTTAAAAGAATCGGCGATTCGATTGCCGAAAACCGCGCCGCGTTAGAGGTAGCTAATCGGATGCGCGGTGTCGCCATGCGGTTGAAGCAAGATTTGGAGGGAGTCACTCTCCGCCTTACTCCTCCAGCCAATCCGTTGTCAGGCCAAGGTTACTTCGAATACTTTGAGGGACCAATGTGCGACTACTCACCTACGCTCTTCGTGGGTGACAAAACGAGCGCTGATCCAAATGTCTATGCGCCGGGTACTCGCTATGGTGACTTTGACGATGTGGCCATGTTTACATCGCGAGCTGGCGATACTTGGTTCACCGGCAAGGTTCCTCGCTACATTTTAAAACTGGCACAAGGCTTAACACCGGTTTATCCAGATGATCTTCAGCCAGAAGTCATCGCATCGCAGTACGCGGAAATCATTTGGTTCGTTCGACCCCATGATGATGCCGGTATTCCTAACTCAAACTTGGCTGATGCTATTGGCTTCGATGATGCCGACCAGAACAACCTACCTGATCTCATGAAATTGCATCGCCGAGTATTATTGATTCGCCCAGACCTCAATCTTACCGGCGCACTAAATGGTGTATCAACTCAGATGTTGCCAGCATACACAGCGGCGGGTAGCTGGATGGTTGCGACCAAAGATCCCTTTTTCGGGATGCATTTGCCTCATCAGCAATGCGATTTGTCCTTGAGACGAGTCGTCGACAACAGCGGCGGTGCGACAGTCGATCGCGTGGCTGCTAACTCGCTTCAAGACTTGATGCAACGCGAGAATCGCTTCGCCCATTTTATTCGTCCAGTCAGCGGTGGTGCTTCGATGCCCCTGATGTCTTTGGAAACTGCTTATAACGTAGCATTAGCCCCGACCCCTGCAGTGAATACCGCACTGAATAATCGAATTCCTGGCAACGGTTACATCAATGGTGCGTTGCACTCTGCCTTTGTTCTGCAAGACCGAACGGACTCTTCGTTAACACTCTTTGGGTCGCCCGGCAATCCAATCTACGAAAACCGAATTGGCGAAGATGTCATCGCAACGTTCTGTGTCGGCTTCGATTTACAAGGCTTCGACCCGCAAGTTCCACTGCTGTATTTGCCCGGACCCGATGGTACTTTAGCTGCCGGAGCGGCCGGTACTGATGATGTCGTTGTCGATCCCAATGATCCCGGTTACTTGTCAGCGATGCTAGCTGCAGCCGGCAACCCCACAGCCTATCTGGCAGGTACAGGTGCTTATGTAAACCTAGGATGGATGCGACACGTGGTCAATAACTCCTCCAACCCTTCAGGTATTGCAACGGTATTACAAGGCTCAAGTCTGACTTTTGAATCGCCATTATCAGGCATTTCAGTTGTCCGGCTCGGTACGGCTCGCCCATTCTCCGATTCGCTTTACCGCTCCGGCTTGTTCTTCCAAGACACTAGCGCGTCCAATCAGCTATGGGGACAGATGACGTACGATACGTGGACCGATGCCTATGAAGTAGACGGAATTTTGCAATCGGATACGACCTACAATCCAAGCACTAACCCACCTACCCCTTACAGTGGAACGATTCAACTAGCATCACCGATCAATGGCTACTGGCGTCAGTCCACTGATGCAGGCCGCGATGGAATCGACAATGGTCCGGTCACTGGAGGCATTGACGATCCAGATGAATGGGAAACGAGCGCTCCGTTCCCCACAGCCTTGCGAAGTGTCAAAGCGATCTTGCGGTTTGAGGAACCTGATACCAGGCAGTTGTTCCAAGAAAGCATCACAGCCGAATTCGTCAGCCATTAATCCGGTACTCGATCTTGCCGAAACCAATTTATGCATCGAATTCGTTTGGCATCCCAGTGGCAACTCCGCGTTGCCGATGATGGTCGCGCGGAACTCACCCGAACCTTTCATGCTCCGACCGGACTGGAGTCGAACGATGAGGTTCAGCTGTCAGCTGATTTGCAAGTGGATTTTCCACTGGACTTGTTAGACAAGCTACAACTTAGAATCAACGATTCCATGTGCGAAGCACTTCGGCGATCTACAGCAGGTGTCTCTTTTCGGTTGACACCCCATCTGCAACGCTTCAATCATCTTGCCCTCGTACTTGGCAACGAAGCGAGTTGCGAAGATTTACTCTCGCGAATTCCACCCTGGCCCCTAGAAAACATTGCCCTGGAAATACACTCAGAGCCCTGAAACGGGTACAGTATTCCAATTCGCCAATCCTACCATTAATACTCATTCACACTTTCCCTACCTGCCATCAGCCACCATGAATAAGCCATCCTTAATCTGCGCATTTGGAACCTGGACCGCTGCGATTGCGATTGGATTTAGCAGCTTTGGGTTGAATCAGCGCGAGACTCTAGCGCAAGACGTCGTACCTGCAGCTGCTCTCGAGAAGATGACGTTGGACTCTAATCGATTACGTGAAGGATGGCTGCGTTTGTTTGATGGCCATTCCCTGACAGGCTGGCAGGTGGCAGGCGAGGCCAATTGGCAAGTTGTGGATGGAACGATCCAAGTAAGTGAAGGCGATGCGAGCTTGTTAGTTACAACTTCCATATGGGAGAACTATGAGCTCCAGTTCGAATTTCAATGTGATGACGAAACGAACAGCGGCGTGTTTCTACGAACTCCATCCAAGCCAACCAATCCTGCTGTGGATTGCTATGAGCTGAATATCGCCCCCCAGACTAATCCCTTTCCTACCGGCAGCTTGGTCGGTCGACAGCGAGTTACTGCCGATAGCGAAACCAAAACAAGTGCAGAGCGCTGGTATAAGGTTTCTGTCAAACTTCTCAACGCCCAATGCACCGTCTCGATCGACGACCGCCAAGTCCTTCAATACACCGATCCTAATCCACTGAACGCTGGTCATATTGGCTTACAACACAACAAAGGCAAAGTTGCTTTTCGAAATATCCAACTACGTCCTCTTGGCCTGGAAACGCTGATACCCATGAAGGATTTATCTCAATGGATTTCCGATCAGGCCGGCCCCACGAAGTTCACTGTGACCCAAGAGGGCGGGCTTCGCTTAGAAGGTGGCAAGGGTCAACTGGAAAGCAAACAAGCTTGGGGAGATTTTGTGCTACAAATCGAAGGGGTACTGGATCACGACCACTCCAATTCGGGCCTGTTTTTTCGCTGTATTCCCGGCGAACCCTTGAATGGTTACGAATGCCAACTGCATCAGGGCGTCTTAGAAGGAGATCGTAGCAAGCCAGCCGATGGTGGGCTGGGTGCCATCTTCCGTCGCCAAAATGCGCGAGCCGTTTTAGGCAACCCACAGCAACCATTTTTTGTTACCGTCGTCGCCCAAGGACCGCACTTGGCAACTTGGTCACAAGGCGTACCCATGGTCGATTTCACTGATACTCGCAAGCCCGACCCAAACCCTCGAAAAGGTTTACGCACAGAGCCAGGACCATTGATGCTCCAGGGACATGACCCGGAAACTCGCTTGACCGTGCTCTCACTGAGAGTCTCCAAGGCAGACGCGAAGCGTTAACAAACGCTACACTTCAACTCTGCTTAGCAATGGGTCCCGCTGCCTCACGGCGATGCTGGCTTACTTCGTGAAGTAAGCAGGTAGCATGCGCTCGAAAATACCCTTATTCGAAGCGCGAACAATAACATGATCACCTGGGCACAAAGAATAGTTCTGCCCCTCATTAACCATCTTCCCATCAACAGAGACGCCAACATCCAACACCAGTGGAGCAGCTTGGCTGGCGACCGACCTAACAATCTGAATATCGGTGACCCCGATACGTTTCTGGATTTCCGCTTCGCTGACGAGATCCTGGACGAACCAAGGACGGTCCGAAGGTAGAGGAATGCGCTCCATATGCCGGCCGTTGTGGTGAACCTCTAGCACAATCGATGGCGTCGACGAAGGAGGCACCGCGGCAGCAGCCGTAATCGATGGCAGAGCCCTGACGTCGTAACCGGCTTCCTTCAACGCCGTGGTATCGAACTGGCTCTTCTGCTTATTCCAAATCAACATGGAACAACCAGTGCTCCCAGCCAATCCGAAGTATAGAAGCATTCCGAGAACGACAGGCCGGTGCCAAGAGTAACCGGAAGACATAGGTGGGATCCTTCCCGAGGTATCACGATACAACGTGTCAATGCAACGCCACTCCAGACGGAGTTTCGTGCTGGAGTCAGTATCGGCTCAGCAAACTCAACTTCATTAGAAAATCCTGCGAAATCCGCAAACACCCCCCAAACACCCCAGACTCGCCACCAGATCAGCGATAGCCAAAGCCATTTCCGCTCTGGGCGAGGACTCCCCAAACACGAAATCATCACCTGCAAGGTGCACCTGTCAGAATAGGCAAAACAGCCAACTAGCCGGGGAAAGTCCTTGGCCGAGCGATTTAACCTCGCCAGCTCAAAGTCCAGCGATTGCGGAATAGTAGTAACATGGCTCCGACCAAACCACAGGTCGCCAAAATAGTCACCGCAAAATAGCCTGCCACCTGCAACCATTGCCGAGTGATCGTCGTGCTCTCGATCATTCGAATGTTGCTCAAGTCCATCGGCACCGAAAGACAGGCGATCATAGGGCTCGCTACCCCGCTCCACTGAATCATATCAACCGTCTGTGGATCGACGTTAAACGTACGAGCTAATCCCCATAATGCCAAAGGTAGACCATAGATAACTATCAGTATTACATAGCTAACCATCATCGCCACAGAAGTTTTCCTAACCCATGAAGAGCAGAATAATGCGACGACTGAATTGAAACCGCAACTCACCATTACGATCGCGACGAAAGTCAGTAGAGATGGCCACTTCATAAAATAGTTGGATATATCAGCGGCGCTATTAAGAATGACGGCTAACAGATAAGGCCACAACAGAAACATCGTCAGGACAAATGAGACCCTCAAGCCAGCCAGCAATTTACCCCAGAAAATCTGCCATGGACTGATAATGGTGGTGAGTAGTAGATCCAATGTTTGACGCTCACGCTCGCTAGTGATCGCACCTGCTGAAAATACAGGAGCGACCAACATATTGAAAACGATTACGTAGATCATATATACACCGGTTAGCTCCGCGCGCAAAAACAACAACCATGTCATCAGCGGTACTGCGAGAATCATGCTGATCTGAATCACCAATCTCAGCATTAAAGTACCTTGGCTGAATAGCTCCGCATGCATCTCTTTGTCATAGATTGGATTGACGGAATCCTTCATCAGATTCTTGCGTCTGGGTGGAGCGAAGAGTTTATCAGGGAACTGATCGCGATTGATCACTAAGCCAACGGAATTCAATTGTTCTTTATCTAGGTCGATCACCTCGCCACCTCCGCTTCCGACATCGGGAGGATAGAGCAAGCGATTAGCAGTCCTCATGCAGAGCACGATGGTACCGATCACAGCTAGAATCGGTAATACGGTCACCGAGAGGAGCAAACGTATTTGTCCCTGGTTCGCCAGACCTAACCAGAACCCGACCGCTAACATCACCAGCGGAAGAATGATCAAGTAACTTACGACCAGTGAAGCTGCGGTTCTGCGGAAGTAACTGCTACAGGCCAATCCAATGCTGCCGAACAACACTGCCGATACCATCAGCCCCAAGTATGCCGCCAAGACCTCGTAGATCGACACACCTCCCAGTGGCAGACACAACATTACGGTTGGCAGCGAGCCGATGATGAGCATGACTAAATGCGTAAGCGAAGCCACCATCTTTCCGAAAACAATGGAACCAGGCCTCAGAGGACTCGCCAATAACATCTCGTATGTCTTACGTTCCTTCTCTCCACTGATCGCGCCGGCAGCAAAGCTGGGGGCCATTAGAGAGGCTAGTGCGTACTGACCGACAAAAAAGAAGTCGATCAAGCGTCGTGCAACTGTCGAATCACGAGAGAGATCAATTCGCGTTTCGCGCGGATAAGCGATCAAAACCACTGCCGCTAAAGCAATCTGATAAACCAACATCAACACAAAAGAGCGATGCGTACGTAGATTGGTAATCAACTCCCGTTGCATCACGGGATTCTCGATTGCGATCATTCGGTAACCATCATTGCTAAGTCGAGGTGCTTGGCCGGCAGATTTCGTGACCGACTTGTTATATTCCAACAGACTATCACGCGAGAGTGTGATTCGCAAAAAGAAGAAGCCTGCAGGAGAAATTTTCCTCCTGCAGGCTTCGTTGATCACTTTTTAATTTACAAAGGAGAGTGTTACCTACGTTTCACCGGTGGTGATGGCTTTGACTCTACGCCGTCGGCACCGTTAGCCACAGCTACCGATACAACCTAGGTGAACTAAGCACTTTCCTTGCGGATCGGAACCTCTTTGTGGTGAGTCAGCTTGCCTGTGGCTGGGTCGACATCGATCACATAGCTCGTACCCGCCTGCTGCTCTGGCAAGTCAAACATCAAGTCTAGCATGACTTCTTCAACGATACTTCGCAATCCGCGAGCTCCGACAGCCTTCTCTAACGCTCGGCGAGCAATCACTTTCAGAGCTGCTTCGGAGAAGCTCAATTCGCAATTCTCCATCGAGAACAACGCCTGGTATTGCTTCAGCAAAGCGTTTCGAGGATCGGTTAGAACCTTGATCAAACCAGCTTCGTCCAGCGGTGCTAGAGCCGACACCACAGGTAGACGGCCAACTAACTCTGGAATCATGCCGAACTCGAGAATATCGTCCGAAGTTACCTGAGTGAGCAATTTGGCAACTTCAGCTTCCTCGCGATAAGAAGCCCCTTGGCCAAAGCCGAGAGACTTACGTCCCAATCGCTTCCGCACAATGTCTTCTACACCTGCGAACGTTCCACCAACGATAAAAAGAATATTGCTGGTATCAATTTGAATGTACTGCTGCTCGGGATGCTTTCGACCACCTTGCGGTGGCACATTGGCAACTGTTCCCTCGAGCATCTTCAGCAAGGCTTGTTGAACGCCTTCACCAGAAACGTCTCGAGTGATCGAAACGTTTTGGCTAGTCTTGCCAATCTTATCAATCTCGTCGATGTACAAGATTCCGCGTTGGGCTGCTTCGATATCGAAGTCAGCAGCATGCAAGAGCTTGAGCAACAAGTTCTCGACGTCTTCTCCCACATAACCAGCTTCGGTTAATGTAGTAGCATCGCCGATCGCAAAGGGAACGTTAAGCATCTTGGCAAGTGTTCTCGCCAGTAATGTCTTACCGCTACCGGTTGGACCAACTAACAGAATGTTGCTCTTTTCGATTTCGACATCGGCACCAGCCCAATCCGCTGACAATCGCTTGTAGTGGTTATGTACCGCGACAGCCAAGACTCGCTTGCTCTGCTGCTGACCAATAACGTATTGATCAAGATGAGCTACGATATCTCGAGGAGATGGGATTTCATTGAAGAGCTTTTTGCTTGGCCCCTTGCGTTTTTGTTCTTGATCCAAAATGGATTGGCACAATTCGATGCATTCACCGCAAATGTAGACATCCCCTGGTCCTTCGACCAATGGTCCTACATCACGATAACTTTTGCGACAGAAAGAACAAAAAGCGTTCTTTTTGGTTGTGCCACCGCCGCTCCGACGACCGGCCATGACATCCTTACCTTGAGACATACACGACTCCTTAGCTTCTCTCACCAGCGACTGTCGGGGCTGAGCCATGCTCTTCAAGTCAGTCGCAAGTGAATATAATCACGCAGTGGGGAGCTCGAGTCGTCTCGAACGCCTCCTACCGGCAATCAGTGCCGACAGAACAGCATCCGAGCCGGGGCGTCCGTGTCCGCGGAGTCGAGCGTGGAAGATCCAATTTAGTTGGTCGACCCGGTCTCCCAGACCGGTAGAAACGATGCTTTTAGAATCTTCGGGTCGCCTAGTTACGCCACCCGTAGGACTCCGGTTCACCGAGGCTAGGAAGTTCCCTCCGGCCCG
>JAUMAI010000099.1:0-5843 GCA_032116775.1 Pirellula sp.
CCTTCTCGCCTCTCGCTCCTAGCCTCTCGCTCCTAGCCTCTCGCTCCTAGCCTCTCGCTCCTAGCCTCTCGCTCCTAGCCTCTCGCTCGTCGCGATCTTTACACTTTTTCTAGTTTGGTGATGCGACCGGTGTTTACCCATTCGGCGACGTAGATATCACCATTGGTATCAAAGCAGGCGTCGTGCGGATGAACGAACTTACCGTTGTTCCACTTCGATTCATCACCGCGAATCGTGAAGCCCTTGTCGTCAACGATTCTCTGTTTATCATCGCCGAGGCGAGCTACTACTTTATTGTCTGCTCCGACCAATGACACGCAGCCAAGCAATTCGGGGACCAACAGCAGATCACCTTGGCAATCAACATTGGCTGGCAAGCCGAAACCCTCTAGCGTTTCTACATACTTGCCATCCAAGCTGAAGAATTGCAGCGTGTTGTGGGCGCGGTCGGTCACTACGATGCGACGATCGATCCAAATTCCGTGCGGAGTATTGAAAGTTCCCTTGCCTGGTCCTTCACCACCAAAGCAACTGAGCCATTTTCCATCTTTGTCATAGCGATGGATTTGAAAGGCTCCGTAACCATCGGCTAGCAGAAACCCACCATCATCCAGAAATGCATAGTTGGTTGGCATGAAGCGATCGCGTCCCCACACTTTCTGTGGATTGGTGTCTTCACCATCGGCATACTTGCCACTCGCCATCGGCGCTCGCTTTTCCCAAACAACTTCACCCTTAAGCGTTAACTTGGCAAAGCTCTTCACTTGTTGATAGGCGGTCACGTACAAGAACTCTTCATTTCCTTCCTTACGGACTTCCAAGCCATGACCACCACCTTGGAATTGATTTCCAAAGGAACGAATGTACTTGCCCTGTGGATCGAAGACGAAAATAGAGGGATGGTCTTTGAGGTTTTCGCGACCTTCGTGAATGACATACAGATTGTGGGCTGCATCCACGGCAACATTATGAGTTGTTTGCCACGAAAATTCCTTCGGTGGCACAACCCAGTGATGCATAACTTGATATTTATGTTCGCCATCACCGATGACCAACTTTGAATCCTCAGCAGCTCGTGTTTTGCTTGTCCAGATCGCAGGTGCAATCGATATCGACAGCGCAGTAGCGCCGGAGAGTTTCAAGAAATGGCGGCGATTTGAATTGCTATGTGCGGGTAAGGTCATCGTGGTGTTACCTGGAGAGAAAGGGAGGGAAATCGTCAGCGTTGTAATTATCGCGATACAAGATCAACGTGCCGTCAGAGCCTGACGAACAGTCAGTTACATCGTCTTTATAATATCGAAAAATATCACGTATCGCACGCATCCTGACTATAAAAATAAGTTCAACTCGTTGGGCTGGTGGCGAGCGGTAAGCTCCTGGCGAGCGAGGCGCTTGCTCACTGAAAGAGAAAAGCTCGAAGAGCCCACCGGGAAGCGATTCACTGGCAATCGTGTAGGGCCGATTGCACAGAGTGGTCACTCGCCAATGGGGTCTTCGAGCTCTTGTAGATTTCAAGCAAAGCTCTGATGGCACTAGGAGTCCAACAAAGAGTTCACTTGTCATAAATGGACTTAGCTTAAAAAGTCTGTTCCCCAACGCTCTCGCTACGCCAGCTTACTGAGCCTTCGAAAATCGTCGCGGTACAGACAACAACGGTCGCCTTGTGTAGTTTTGGAAAAGTGAGTCGTAGAAGAGAGTGATTCAGTAGAAAAAACGTATGTTGAGTTTAAGCGGTTATCAAACAATATCGCGTTACAAGCTATTCAAAATCCAAGACTAGTAAGTGAATGGACAAGCATGTTTCTTTCGCAGAAGCATCACTATCGTATTTAGGCGACAAGTGATCCAAGTACGAAAGTATTACAGTGTCGGTATAAGGAACGCGACATGTTTACTGTTTGCGGGTGAGCATCAGGAAAGTGATCAGGCCGCAGCTTTGTAAGTCGCTTCGAGGTTGATTTCGGAGACGGTTTTCAGAAGTCAATCGCCACAAATTCCTGGACGTTGGTTTCAAATGCGTTGTTGTCATACAGACAAATCATTGTCAGAAAAGAAAAGAGCAGTCGAGAATACGGGCTGAAAAGATAAGTGAATTAGCTCGCCGCAGGAGGGATGAGGAAAAACTTTCGCCCCTGACGGGAGCGTTGATTATGCGTTCCGGATAGGGTTTTGCAATCGGCCGAATAAGGATTCAGAGCGATTGTTGCGACGTAGCTTAGCTGCTGGCGAACCGGAAACTGGAGTGCGCTGTCGTGTTTTGCCGAAAGTCAAGGTAAACAGAGCAATTAAGTCGCTAAACCAATCGCCCCGATTGCTATGGGGCAGAGCCAAGGAATTACTCGGTTGGTTCCATTTGCTTGAGTTCTTCCAGCAGCAAACGAATTTCGTTGTCATATTCGCTCGCTAAATCGCTGAGAACCAATTGTCGATGGAATGAGGCGGCGCCATCTTCAAGTAGTTCGGCCGCTTCGGCGCTAGGAAAGCGTCGGGCTGGATCTGGTGCGATCAGGCCACGGCAGAAGTTCATCAGCAGATTATTGCAGGCGACTTCTGGAGGTAACACTTCTTGCAAACGCTGCGGCATGCGACGTTTGGCTTCCAGCAGTTCGCGCAAAGAAGATGCATCAGCAAAACAAGGTCTCCCTGAGAGCATCTCGATCAGCAGATAACCAAGAGAGGCAAGATCGCTGCGAGGTGTAGCCGCATTTCCTTCTAAGACTTCGGGAGCTGCATAGGCTGGTGTGCAAGTTCGAGTTTGAGGAGGATCATCCATTTCAAAGGCTGATCCAATGTCGATTACCTTTGCATGCCCGGTTCTCTTCAGCATGATATTCGATGGCTTGATATCGCCATGGATGATACGCTCGCGATGTAAGGCAGCTAGTGCGGCGAGGCAGTCGCGTGCGATGGCAACGGCAACACCTGCTTTAAATCGCGATTGAACTGGTCCGTCGGTCACGATCACGGAATTGATATAGTCCCAGCGACGAGTCGGTACGCGCTGGCGAATCGAGGTGAGCCGTGCGGGTAGTAGAAGATCGCGCAAGTCATATCCGTCGATCCATTCCATGATCATAATGCGAATGCGATGGCGTTCGACGAAATCATGAACGGCTAGTACGTTATCGTGTTGGATCTGGGCAACTCGTGAGGCAACTCGAGCGATACGGGCCATCGATTGCTCATAGTGACCCGAAACCGAGAATCGTTCCGGCGAGAAGATTTTCATCGCTAAGGGAACGGTGAAGCCATCGGTACCCCGACGATAGCTCAGGTACACTACCCCCTGCCCTCCACTACCGAGTAATTTGTGAAGACGCTGGTAGCTGGTCCAGTGCAAACGTTTTTGATCCAAGATCGCTGCATACTGCTGCAGCAATTCACTACTGTTCTCGTGGCTTGCGGGACTGCCGCCGAAGGTTTGAGTCAGTTGTGGATTATTGAGAGTGGTACTAGTCATGCTAATGGCATTTCTTCGCGCGCAAGCTTGGGGATCTTGAGAAAAGATGGCTAACGGCGAGAGGGAGGTAACGAACGAGGTTAGATGCGGTATAGCATTGAAGCCGCTACGTATCATAACGGGTGAGAACAACGCGAGCGAGGGTGCTCGCGGATTGATTGGGTGAAGATGTTTTACAGAGGTCATGGCAGGCTAGCTATCCATGAGTTCCGAGGACATGGGGCAAGCCCATGTCCTCGGTTGTCTCAGTGTAAGCACGGGTTTATCCCGTGCCTGCGGAACTCACGGTAAGCTAGCAAATGCTATTGCTCGGTTAAATGTCGGCAACGGCTATAGTTTCCTCTTGAATTCAAAGGGATGTGTGCAGGATAATAACCCCTGTTCTAACCGCACGGAGGTTTTTGCTCTTTATATGCCCACACCGTTTGCTTGGCGGCGGAAAGCCGCTACTCAGCCTGCTCGGCAAGATTCAACGCCGCAGATGTCGGAAGCACTCAAGGTGTATCGCGACAAAGTCTACGCTAGTGTTGTGCAAAGTTCGCTAGAGAGTGCCAAGACTTCTGAGATCCAAAAGCAAATCGGCGAGCGACTATTAAAAGAATCTCGCTATTTGAAAGATAAGAACTTTCAGAAAGCGTCGAATTCTGATTTGCAGCTGATGGCCGAGATGTATGACCATTACTACTTCGGCAGCAGTTTGCTCCCGTGGGCTCGCAGTTATGGCATGGACTTTCGTTGGTCAAGTCGCATGACCAGAGCGGGTGGTAAGACGACTCGAACGGTGACGATCAATCGTAAAACGGGTGTTCGGCAAACGCAGTATGAAATCGCTCTTTCATCGACGCTACTTTTTCAAACGTTTCGCGATTTAAGTCGCCCCATTCGTGTCACTGGTATGAACTGTCACAATCGCTTGGATGCGATGCAGCGGATTATGGAGCACGAATTGATTCACCTGACTGAGATGTTAGTCTGGGTTGATAGTTGTTGTGCGGCCAAGCGGTTTCAAGGAATCGCTTATCGGCTTTTCAGCCATACGGAGCATCGGCATGAATTGATCACACCTCGCGAAAGAGCCGCCGAAGAATTTAATGTCCGTGTTGGTTCGCGAGTCATTTTTCAAATTGAAGGTCGGCAATACCAGGGGATCGTGAATCGCATAACACGTCGTGCTACCGTGCTGGTCCAAGATCCAGCTGGGGAACGTTATTCCGATGGAAAGCGTTACCTTAAATTCTATGTTCCCATTGGCATGCTTCGCCTAGCTGCTAGTGCTTAAGCGACCGCTTAATTTGACGAGAGATCGAGTCTCGAAATCTTCTTCCAATCATTCGACAAACTGCTTGCTAGGCTTAATGTCTGTGCATGAATATCGACGATATCTTTGACGTCGGGTGCATAGCCACCTGCCATCGCAATCGCTACTGGGAGGTTGAGATCTCGGCAACGCGTTAGTACTAGTTCATCGCGCTGCAGTAGTCCAGGTTTAGTCAGTTTTAAGCGACCGAGTCGATCACCTTCGAAAGGATCCGCACCTGCGAGATAGACCACTAAGTCATAGGGGCCATGGCGAAAAACTTCGGTCAGCCCCTGATCGAGTTGTTTCAGATAATCACTATCTGTAGTTCCATCGGGCAGATCGATATCGAGATGACTGGGTGTCTTACGCAAAGGGAAATTTTTCTCGCCATGAATCGAGAAAGTGAAGACGTTTTCATCACGGCCTAGAATATGCGCCGTGCCATTCCCTTGATGAACATCGCAATCGATCACTGCGGCTCGGCTGATAGCCCCTTCGGACATTAAGGTGCGAATCGTGACAGCAGCATCGTTAAAGACGCAGTAACCTTCACCCGCGTCGATCATAGCATGATGCGTGCCGCCTGCTAGATTTGCTGAAACACCAGATAGCAACGCGCTGCGGGCTGCAGCGAGTGTAGCTCCTGAACTGCGTCGAGAGCGTTCGACCATTTCTAAGGACCATGGAAAACCGATACGTCGGATTTCCGCTTCGTTAAGTTGTCCATCGCGAACTCGTGCGACGTAATTCGGATCATGGGCTAAATACAATTGATCATCCGTTGCAGCAGCTGGTACCAGCAAGACATCATTTTTGTGGCATGGATTATCGACGATACGTTGTCGCAGAAGTCGATACTTGGACATCGGGAAGCGATGCCCGGGAGGTAAAGGTAGTTCGAAGTGGTCTGTGTAAAACAACTGCACGGGTAATGAACCTGTGGTTTAGTGACGTTGTGTCCCATCACGGAAGCTACAGCGGGCATGGGGGCATTGCCCTAGCTTACCATGTGTTACGAGGTCACGGGCAGAGCCCATGACCTCGTTAAGTCTGCTTCGCGAAGCCTGTCCTCGGGCGTCC
>JAUMAI010000100.1:0-29169 GCA_032116775.1 Pirellula sp.
TAATTAAAACGAACTCACCATGGCAAAATCCTCAAATCGCTTGACAATCAACACAGCCGCTCTCCCCCTGGCGATTTTTGCTCCGCAAAAACGCCGGGGGCGAGGGGAGCACTTAGAACAGAGGACCCGGGTTTTCCTCTTCCCAAAGAGATCAAACGCAGCGCGGAAATCTTTGGGGTGAAAAAAGAAATTAGAGCAACCACCCAGGTCTTCCTCTCCCTAAGGAAAGCGGCGCAAATCTCCCTGGAGAGATATGAGCTCTTAGGCTCTACAACCCGTCTGCTGAGTTAAGTCGCGCAAGCTCAAGCGCGATAGGAGAAAGCAGTGAGTAATACTCATCTTCACTGATCGTGGACTTTCGTCTGCGCAGCTCGAAAAGTTGCGATTCAAGTTCCTGGCGACGCCTAAGTTGTTCGGGCAGCAAAGTACTGTCTTTGACCGACGGAATCAGTACCGTTAATTGCGACAACTCACCGTCAACGGTAGTTTCTTCATTAGCTTGCTTTACCAAGCGAACCCCGCGAAAAAATTCCGCTGGGACACCTTTTCCATCACCACCATCTTCCAACAAAGCATGCTCAGTAGCCAAACGACTTTCCTGCGCGTAAAACTGTGCCGTTCGTTTCGCTCCCAACAGAAAGGCTTCCAATATTGAAACGGAACCATCATGATCCAGATCCGCAGAGTCATCTTGTAGTGCTTGCGATAAATAGTCCCCAAACCTGGAAAAATTCAATTCAGTACCGCTTCTTGTCGAACTGATTACAATCCGACCGCTCTTGGATAGGATTGGCAAAAATGCACCACTACCGGAAAAGCAATTGACGATAACCTGGCGTCCCTTTCCATCAGCTAACGCATTCGACAATTCCTGCCCCGAAATGTCCTCTCCTCTCAGATTAAACTTACCAATTTTGCCATCGAAGGTCCCATGACCGATCAATACCAACCACATCTCTTGGTTGTCAGCAGTGGCAAGTGCCTCCAATAGACGAGACTTATCACTTTTCTCGGTAACTTCTCCCTCGACAGTTCCATCGATCCAAGTCACAGAAATATTGGCCAAGTCGCAGGCAGCAACCCATCGCTCCGCCCATTGCCGAAACTTTTCTGCATACTCGTTCTCACCGGCAGCACCAGTCACAATGATCGCTTTGGGGTTTTGCGATGGTTGCTGGGCTACCACCTCCATGAAGTTAGCTGATAACAACCAAGCAATAGCCATTACAGAGATTCTTACAGAAACTCTCACCCGAGGAGCCTTTCCGCTATTAGTTCGTAGCTTCGTTTGTAAAAAAACTTCCATCTCACTAATCCGACAATCAGCAGCCCAACGTTCGATGGCCCTATCAAGTACCTTTAACAAGTCCCAACGGCTGACATTATCAGCGTAAAATCTAAATAATACCTAGGCCAACCCCATCTTTCGACGCAATCCCCATTCAGCACAAAGACAACCTATGGCAAGTAACACTACCCAAGGTTCATGCCAGACGGGATAAACGTACTTCTCTTTCACAGGCACTGATCTTTCTGGCAATGAACTGACAAATGAATCTAAACGATTCTTATCGATCAACTCACCACCCGTAGCACGCGCGAGTTCCGCCAACAACTCACGATCAGCCTTCAGTTCTTCGAATTCCTCAGCAGACGGTTCCGCCACCCAACCAGTTTCTGCCTTACCAACCTCTGAGCCATCCTCAGCCAGCGCGACGACCTCAACTCTAAATACACCCTCTTCCTTTGATACGAGAGAAGTTTCATAGCATCCCGGTAATTCCGTCGATGGCTCTCCTTGGAGTAATACTACCTTCTTGCTTGGCAGAGTAACATTGAATGACACCTTTACATTGTCCAGCGGTTTATACTCGGTATCTAATATCGTCGCTCGAAGACGCGTTGCATTGGCATTCGCTTGATCCCGCATCAGCTCTACTTGACTACCTTCACTCGTGCCCATACGAACAACGTTGACCTGCACTCGTTTTGGAACATCAGCAATAAGCCAGCGAACGGTTTGACGCCAAGCAGCCATCAAGGGAGCATCTGTATTCTCATCGTTACGATGCATAGCCCAACGCCATAAGTCACCCGCCATCAAAGCAGCGGTCTTCCCTTTACCAAATTTCTGGGCTGCCATTAAGGGCACAGCAACTCCCGTTGAGTCTTTACTCTCTGCTAATAGGGAAGCCCCTGGCTTTATGCCTTCGATTCTATTAACGACACGCAGCGGCGTACGTTCGGAAATCAAAGTACGCTCAGCATCCTCTGTCTCGGCTAATCGAAGCCAGGGCTGTAACCATCCCTCGCGAGTCAACCCCCAACGCGACACTCCTTCGTCAGTTGTCCCTGCTTCAGCAGCCTGTTTTTTCGATTCAGGGTACACCGGCAATAGCTCGCCAAGCGCCGACTTTCTGAGCGAATCTCCTCGGAAAGTCTCTTGGCCACCTAACATCATTAGGCCACCTCCACGCACGGATACAAACTGCCGAAGCAACAACAATTGCTCTTGGCTAAAAAACTCGTGCTCAATGTCATCTAGAATGATTGCCTGGTATCCAAAAAGCTCCTCAGCGGATTTCGGAAAACCATCGCTCAGCTGCTCAGATTGCTCGACACCCAAACGAATCATAACTGGTTCATCATAAGCCTCTTTCTCATCGTCGGGTACATCCTCAAATCCCGAAAATAATTGATTCGATGACTCAACTCGTGAATCGCGAAACGAAAACTTCGGTTCCTTTTTCGCAATTCTTAGCAAACTCACCAGTTTGACTTCCTCATCAGCATCCAGCGCCCGTCTCAAAAACTTATGCTCCCAATTTGGTCGACCGGCCAGATAGAGTATTCGGTATGGGCCAATACCTCGGTCAACAACGGCGAACCGCTGATTATTTAATAATGTCATCTCCGATGATGAACCACCTGGCTCAATAGCCAATTCATTCATCAAACGCACTTTCACCAAATACCCTTGCACTCCACTCTTTGCAGGTCTAAAGCGAAATCTATGATTCACCAACTCCCCATCACTTCCGAGCTTGATCGTTACCGCTGCAACCTCCTGACTGGCCGCATCCAGGAGCAGCAAGCGAGCCTCTCGCCCAAGCAATCCCGACGAAGTTAGCTGCACATCTAAGGTAACCGGTGACGCTTCAAAATCCGTTTGCGATACCGTCAATCGAAGCAAATTAATGTCACGTAAAGCTTCTTCTCCACGCAGCAATACCGGATAGACAGGCACTCCGACATCCTTCCATTTTGAAATTTCACCGCTGCGATCGGTGGCATTACCATCACTGAACAACAAAACTCCAGCTAACGGCCTATCGATATAACGAGCCCTCAAATCAGTAAGACTTTGCTCAATTCTCGATGCACTTCCCTGCCAATCGAGTTCGCTGAAATGATCGACGGCTTGCAACTGGTGATCAAAGCGATAACGCCGCAGTCTAAAGTCCTGTGATAAGCGTTTGAGCCAATCTTGTTCTTCATCGAGAAGAGAACTCCAGATCGGTTGCGGTGTTGGATTAGCCACGGACTCAATCTTCATACTTTGGCTGTTGTCCGCCAACACTGCAAAATAATTGGCCTGTGGACGAGCTTTCTCACCGGAGACCATCGGCTCCAAGAGTATCGACAACAAGAGTCCGACACCGACTATTTTCAATACAGCCGCTAAGGCCAACCAAGATGATCGATTAGGAGCGTGAATTGCGGTGTAGACAATCCAGGCACTGATTGCCAACCAAGTGACAACTGCGGGCCAAAACCATTGTGGCGCACCCAATACCAAACGCTCGGTCATTATTTACCACTCCCGAGGTTTTCATAATACTTCTGCTGCGCCTTCTCGAATTCGCTAGGCACAGGATCACGATCGATCGGGACCACGCTGTTACGGTCCGCCGCTTTACGGATTAATTCCTCACTCACTTTTTGTCGAAGCTGACTCAAGGGGTCCGCAACAAGTTTTTTCACCAAGTCCCATTGGGGTTCCGCTGCATGTTTTCGCGCCTCACGACGAATATCGCGAGCCGCTTCACGTATTCTGGCAGCCTCCGCCTGTAGTTGAGGATCATCAAGTGATTCTTCTATATCCCGCAGCCTGTCCGACCAACGTGAGAAGTCGTCACCAGTGATTGGCGCTGCCTCCAAACCATCACTACCCCCAAAAATTTCCTCAAAACCTACACCAGTTCCTGGACCGCGACGGTTACCTTGAGGAGGTGAACCTCGCTCTGCTGCTTGCTCACTTCCATCCCTTTCACGACTCTCAGTCGACGATTGTTCTGTGGAGGGCTGATTACCTCCACGCGAATCAGGCGGAGCATTTCCGGCAGGTTGTCCCGAACGATTTCGCTGAGTTTCATTGCTCGGCATATTCTCGTTCGATTGGTTGTTTCCATCAGCCTGACTTCGTTCGTCAGCGCTGGTAGGTTGTTGATTATTTGGTGTAGGCCTTGCCTCCGGCGCCCCAACATCGCTCTCCGCTTCCATGTTGCGATCCGCTTGCGATGTCTGGTCCTTTTCCGAATCGCCGCGAGCAGAACGGGATTGAGACATCTCAGATTCGCTTGGATTCGCTGACGCTTCTTGCTCAGATTCTCCTTGGCCGCGCGAATTCAGATCATTCTCCGCAATTTGCCTATCGCCAGATAAATCGTCAGTTCGGTTGCTGGAGGGATTTGGCTCATTAGACGAAGAGTTTTGCCCAAGTTCAGACGCCAAGCTTCGCTCACCGGTACCTTGCAGAGCATCAGTATCAGTCCTTTCATTATTTCTTTCGCTACCAACCTCCGTTCCATCCGCCTCGCCCGCACGACGCAATTCCTGATTGATTTCATCGCTGGCTTGATTTAAATCGCTCAATGCGCGCCGAAGTGCATCGGTCTCACTTCCCAGTACCGCCTCAGCTGCTGTTTCTACTTGCTGTCGTAGTTTGTCGATCCCTTGATCAGTCTGTTGTAATACCTGTTGCGTCTCCGGCGTTCGTCCAATCTCAATTCCTTGCTCGGCTAATCGCGAGAGTTGGCTAAGATTTTGATCCAAGCCCTTTTGTTTCGTTTCACGAAAAGCATCATAAAGTTTATCTGCCAACAAAGGCTCGTTATTTTCAGCTTCCGTTACAGTCTCTTGCATTTGATCAAGCAGGCGATTGAGTTGCTCAGCCTGCTGTTTTAGTTCGCCCGGCAACTCACTTTCAGGAGTTTCGTTTCGAAGCCCAGTATTTTCCTCAGCGGAAAGTTCACGCTGTGCACGTTGCGATATATCTGCTTGCTTCTCATTGAGCTGCCGAGCCTCCTCGACCATCTGCTTCATCTGATCTGTAAACTGACTGGCAGATTCTTTTCTCAGTTGATCCCGCATATCCTCAAGTTCGCGTTCCGCACGAGCTCCAGCTGAGAGCGCGCGATTTGAATCTTGGTTTGTCAACGATTCCGCAGCCTGCTGAATATTTTCACGAGTCTGCTCCAACTGCTGTCGCGTTTGTTCCAAAGATTCGGCTTTGGATTCCTCAGAAAGTCTTTCAGCCAACTCGTCGGTATCACGCAGTAATTCCTCTTGCGCATCTCGAAGGCGACTGAGTTGCTCCTCAAGTTCTTGCTTTTTCTCTGCTGATTCAGCTGCCTGAAGTTCAGCTTGCAGTTTCTGCAGTTCCTTGTTGATATCTTCTTGTCGCCGAGCTAATTCCTTCAGACGATTAATGGCTTGGCGAACTTCCTGCGCCTGTTGCTCCTCTTCACCGTTTTGAGGCTGCTGAGGGGCCTGTTGGGTCTCGTAACGATTCGGATCATTCTTAAGCTCCAACTCATCAATCTGTTGCTGTCGACTTCGCTGTGCCGAAGAAGAACTGGATTGCTGCTGTTGTTGCTGATTCGAACGCGTGACTTCGTGCTCTCGCGCCCTTAACTGCAGCAAGCCTGCGTACGCCGACTGCGCAGCCACACGTGCATTTTTGACTGAGTCTATCTGGAGTTGCTCCGCCCCCTCCTGGGTATACTTCAGCACATTTTCCATATGGTTACGAACTCGTTCGATGATTTCCGGTGCCTCCTGAGCGGTAGCCTGCTGTCCTACTTCAGCTAGTTTTTCAAGAGCAGATTGCTGCGACTCCCTTACTACTTTGAGATCGTCGGCAAAAGTAGCTGTTCGTTGCTCTCCCTCTTCCCGACGTAGGATATTCCAGAGAGAAACAATTATTTGTTTTTGTAATTCCGCCAACTCCTCTGCTTGCTGAGCCGCGCCGCTTTGTTGCTGTTGCGACTGTTGACTTTCAGCTGATTGCGACTCTCCTTCACGAAAGATTTCTTCAAAAGGTCGAACCTCAGCAAAGAACAAGTCGCTTTCAACTCGTCTCGTTGAACCAGTTGCATCCTCGTCCTCTGCCCATACATAGTAGGAGATTAGCTGATCTGGTTTTGCCTCCAATTGCTCCAGGGCAAGCAGATGATTTGTTTCAATTTTCTTTGATGCTTCTGGGTTGCTGTTCAGTAAGATATCAACGGGCTCTCCACCATCAATCGAATAAGAAAGTCCCACTTGCTTTACACCAAAATCGTCATTCAACTTCGCCCCAATCTCAACCTCCTCCAGGGGTGAAACGCTTAGATCCGTTGCTTTTGCTAACTTAATACTGGGAGGCTGATTCGGAATCACCTTGACGACTAATTCCTCAATAACTTTATTTTCACGTGCTTCGCTATCGACAAGCTTGACTTTCCATGTGTCTGACTTCTTAGGTTGTATCTCTATCGAGTACAAAGTTGGCTTATCCGAAGTCGGCTTACAATCCAACATATTTCCTTCGGTATCAACAAGCTGGACCGTTGCCACAGCTTTATTAAGATGCAAAAACCACGTCACTTTGGCGCCTTCGGGGATAGTGACGCGCCGAGTATCCTCGATTGTCTTCTCATCAGCGCCCGCATAGGCGGGAGTTACAATCTTTGCATCACTGCGAATTATGGCTGGATACTCAAATATCTTCAGTTGAAAGGATTCGCTTCCTCCGCCTAAATAAGTGATTCGATAATCGATTGGCAAATCGACCGCCAAGAGGACTCCCCCAAACACCGGATCTTTCAAATTGCGACGGAGAGGCTGACTGACCGCTATGTTATCACCCTCTTTTTTGTATTCCAAAAACACTTCGTCCGGCACGGTCTGAGAAAAACGGGCAGTGAATACGACATTTGTACCTTTTTCTACATCCACATTTCCCGGTTCGACACTCACACTTAGCTCATTGCTGCCTAACGCAACCGAATCTTTCGTGGACAACGTTTGGTTACTAGAGCCAATGACAATCGAAGTCCACACTAGCAGCGAAAGTCCGAAAACCACAGCTTGTGCAAACCAAATTTGGTTACGCCACGCTGTAGGAGCGGCATCGCGCCAATCGTGCGATGATGCATGCTCCAACGTCTCGCGTAAAAGATTTTGATGAAAGTAGTCAGCCGCTAAGGAAGAAGGGTCTTCTTTGTTATCTAAAAGAGTCAAAAGTCGTTGTTGCAAGCTTGGATATCTTGCTTCAATACGCTTCGCAATCCCTTGCACGTTCCGGTAGGAAAGCCGCGAAATAAAAAAAGCTATCGCTATGCCAAGCCCAATCACGATTCCCAACGCCAAAATGATCAGAAGGGGATTCGCAATTTCTAGGTTCACCTGCCGAACATACAAACCGACTAGTAGTAGCGAAAGCCACAGACAGAGCATCCACAAAGCCCAACGGCTATTCTGGAGACATCGTCTCACGTTGGCGATTTGTTTACGCAGCAATGTTTCCATCGTCCGATATCCTAACAAACATGAGCTCGTACTTTTCCAAAATCAGGGGCTGTACAGGCGTAGCTACCTATCACAATTTCACAAACTAGCCGATTATCGATGAAGGATCACATATATCTACATGGCGAATGAGTCATTGTCCTAAACCTGTTTTCTCTCATGCACCTTCTGGGGCCTTTCGAAAACTTAAATTGCTCCAAATCGACTCGACTGCTATGAAACAAATGGCCGCGACGATACACCACCGCCATACCTGCTGTTGACTTTCCAATTCTGTGTTTCGCATTTGTCTTTTTTGCTCCACAACTAACTCAGCATCAGGCAAAGCCCCAACCGATACCCCAAGTTGCTCAAGTCGATCGGTATCGAGCTTGCCCATATCAAATTCTAGAGGAGCGACATTAACCGCCAAAGACACAGCCTTATCTTCCTTTTTTATTTGATAAATCCCTGCTTCATCTAACTTCCATTGACCAGCGGCGTTTTCCCCTATGAACGCACCCGACGGTGAAACACAGGTTCCTTTAACCTCTTTGCCAGCGTCAATAACGTCACCTGCAAAGAGTTGTGCTGGCCAAGATTTACCCTCAGCGCTGTAACGATGAATACCGACAAGTATGGGCACAAACTTCGTTGACAAAGCTAATTGACTCTCTTCCGGTTGCCAACCTGACGAAAACAGGTAACAGCGTCCAGAGCCTAGATTAATCTCTTGGAATCCCGGATCGCGGTTGTCATATGCAGCAAGCACCTTTGCGTTTAGAGCTTCATCAAGCTCGATGCGTCGATATCGCCAAAAACGAACCTTGGTGAAATCGTTGAATCTGGAATCGGACAGGGGCAACAGTAAGGGATGGCGAAAGTCTATTTCATTCCACATGACATAGTCTTTCACTGCTCCTTCAGTAATTTGGACCAAATTAGTGTCCAAGAGAACCTTAAAACTTGCAATCAGTCTTTCTTGGTTTGCCTCTGTGATTGGTTCATCTAGCGAGATGATCGCTTTGCCCCCACTTTGCACATAATCTCGCAGATGCTTAGCTGATATTTCTGTTAAAGAACTATCAGCTACTATCAAATCTACATCCTCTTTATTAAGTGAGCCCTGTAGTTCCTCCGACGTCATCGACTTAAACGATACTTCAGTCGACGATGAGTTCAGGGGTAATCTCTCAATGTAAAAACCTAAACTAGATGTTGCATCCGTATGAGGAGACTGAACAAGCCAGACTTGGCTCAATTGTTTTTGAGGGACAGAGACATAGATACGATTATCGCTATTATCTAGATCTCCTATCAGCTCTATCATCCCGGTGGCTGCAGGTATATCCTTCAAGCTTATGATTCTCGACTCACCCGCGTTGACCTGATATGGTACGCCCTCGGTTTCAATAACTTTGCCGGTAGGATCAAGATAGCGGAGCTGGAATTGGGTCCGTTCGCTGTTGATCGAGTTGCGAATTTGTAGTCGCAATGAGACCGAATCATTATCCGCTTGTCCTGAATCGCCTAAAAGACTCAAAACCGCGTTATCACTTTTCAGAAGGTCAGCCGAACGAATAACAACTCTAATCTCACTGGGCCATTGATATTGCTCCAATTGTGCTACTGAATTAGCACCAGAAAAGTCTGAGATAACAATTATCTCGCCACCGATCGATTCCTCCGGATTCTGGTCGTTCACGACTCCTTTGATCGTCTCAGCCGCAGTCACCAAAGCTCCACCTAAGTCGGTTGGTAGTGATGTCGGTCTCAATTCGCTAGCCGACTTTTTTAACATCCCTGAACGCTGATCGCTGGCCAACCCTGCAATCGATTCAAATGAGATGACAGGACGGCAGGTGGAATCAAATTGATACAAAGCCACCAAGTCGCCGGGGGCTGATTCGCTGAGAGATTCTTGAACAAGCTGCTGCGTCTTATCCCAGACGCCTTTCCTCTGCATACTTGCACTTGTATCAACTAGTAGGAGTCTTTGCCGACCAAGGTTACCACGCTCCGTCATAGAGTTTTCGCGCAGGAAAGGTCTCATAAATGCAAAGGCTATAGCGACGAGTGCCAAAGCTCTAAGCAACAGCAACAACCATTGATCGATGCGGCTTCTGCGCACCAGTTTTGGTGGGGAAGGGGAGAGGAAGAGCAATGAACTGAAAACTGTCTCTTGGCGTGGTTTTCGCTGAATCAAATGAAAAATGATCGGGAGTGCGACCCCCAAAGCTGCCAGCAGGTAGAGTGGAGCCAGAAAACTCATCGCCTCATACCTCCGACAGCAGCGCTGCGGGCTTGACCGACTTGACGCCGAGCCTGAACCTGCAGTACTTCATGCAGAACTCGATCGAGTGGTTCGTTGGTTAGCATACGCGCGTAGTCGACGCCGTTGCGCCCCAACAATTCCTGAAGCTCCTTTTCGTGATTGAGAAAGCGTTGCTGGTAACCCTCGCGTTCTCGCTCGATATCGACAAAAACTTTTTTTCCTGACTCAACATCGATAAAGGTGGCAGCCCCATTACCCGTTAAGTCAACTTCATTAGGATCGAGTACTCGAAGAATCATGACTTCATGCCGTCGAGCACGAAGATAAGCAATTCTTTTTTCTAATTCATCGAGCGGTATTAGAAAATCGGAAATCATGATCAGCAGGCTACGCTGATGAAGAGTTTCAGCCAGCAATTCGAGTGGTTTGAGTAAATTTGTAGACTCCCCTTTCGGCTCGGCGTCTAGTGCAGATAGCAAACGCTGAAACTGCCCAGGTCGATGGCGGGCAGGAACGAATTCAATTAGAGCAGCCTCAAATGTGACACATCCCACCGCATCTCGCTGCAGATGAAAATAGTAAGCCAATGTTGCTGCTAGGGTGCGAGCGTATTCGCATTTCGAATAGCCGACGGAGCCGTACTGCATGGACTTGCTTTGATCGAAAGCTAAATACACACGGCGATTGGTTTCATCTTCGAATTTCTTGATGTAATAACGATCTGAGCGTGCAAATAAACGCCAATCGATTGCCCTCGGATCATCGCCAACACTGTAGGGTCGGTATTCGCTGAATTCGACCGAGAATCCGTGCAGCGGGCTGCGATGCAAGCCATTATAAAAGCCATCAACGACAGCTTTCGCTCGCAGTTGCAGATTCTTGATCCGCATCAAGGCTACAGGATCGGCTGATGACAACTTCATTCTCCATTTACGGAATGATCGATATTCTGACTTATAAATTCAGAGCCTGTAATTTCCGAACACAATCCGCGACCGTAACACCTTCAGCTTCCGCTTTGTAGCTAAGCAGCACACGGTGACGAAGCGCGGGAAGCGCAAGAGCATTGATATCCTCAATCGTCACATGCGACCTACCATGCAACAACGCGCGTGCTTTGCTCCCTAAAACCAACATTTGTGCGGCGCGCAAGCCAGCTCCCCAAGAGACCCATTGGTTTATAAAATCAGGAGCTTCCGGTCGACCTGCTCGAGTTGCCGCAACAAGCTTGACAGCGTATCCAGCTACATCCGTGGCAATAGGAACTTCGCGCACGATCTGATGAAAAGCTAAGACATCTTCGCCGGTAAAAATCGGCTCAATCTTCTCTGGCTTGCTGGCGGTTGTAGCCATCACTACCTTGACTTCGTCGGCAAAGGGTAGATAGTCGATCTGCACATTAAACATGAAACGATCGAGTTGCGCCTCTGGGAGCGGATAGGTACCTTCCATCTCGATCGGATTCTGAGTGGCCAAAACAAAAAATGGCTCCGGCAAGGCATAGCGTTGCCCGGCTGCTGTGACCTGATGCTCCTGCATAGCCTCTAAAAGGGCCGCTTGTGTTTTGGGTGGCGTACGGTTGATTTCGTCCGCCAGTATCACATTGGCGAATATTGGACCTTTAACAAATTGCATCCTTCTTCTGCCGTCCTCAGACTGTTCCAAAATCTCGGTGCCGGTAATGTCTGCAGGCATAAGATCAGGCGTGAACTGAATACGCCGAAATTCCAAATGAAATACTTGGGCTAGGGAACGAACCAATAATGTCTTAGCTAATCCAGGCGCTCCAGTAATCAAACAATGAGCCCCTGAGAAAAGACAGATCAGCAATTGTTCGATGACGTCTTTTTGTCCAACAATCGTTTTTTCTAATTCACGTTCTATGAGCTTGCGTCCATCGCGGATTCGTTGAACGAGTTCGGCTTGCTGATCGATGGTAGACATGCTGTGACTTTCAATGAAAAACGGACCAAACTACTAGGCTACCAGGGCTATCTTCTTGGGAGGCTACTCAACTGGAAACTCTATCTTGTAAAGCGGTACGCTGGTGCTTATCGAAAAATGGCAAAATGATCTGCACGCATTGATCCTCTTAGTGGGTCATGGCGTAGGTCACGATATTGATCCCCATGGGATACGCTTTCTTAACCGAGAACTCTTCGAAATACTGCGAATTTTCTCCCTCTCGCTCCCAACCATCTCCCAGGTCGGTGTTATGACATATAAACACCATAATTCGCTGCGAGTCATCATAAATCGCTCGATAATTTGCCTGATCGTTCATCGAGCCTCGCCGCGGTTCCCACGTCATTCCTCTTTGCCAAGTATGAATCGACGGTACCTGAGGTTTTTCCTTCAAATCATAAACATTGTGGAAGATCTCATGCTCTTGCGGAACATCAACTATTTCGCGATCTGGGAAAACGCGCCGAATCTCTCGTTCAAAGTTTTCCCATTCTTCATCTCCCCAGAAATCATCTACCATCATGAAGCCACCGTTGAGTAAATACTGGCGCAGTATTTTCACTTCATCATCATTGAAGTAGAGGTCTCCTGGTTCAATCATGTAAATAAAAGGATAATCGAACAGCTTTGGATCCGTGATCTCCACAATCACAGGATCAGGATTAACCTTCATGGAGGTCAATTGTTGGAGCCTCAAGGAAAAATTGAGATCGCTGTCCGGAAAGTCTGTTGCCCAACTGCCACCGCGATAATACGAGTCGTATTTCACTCGGGCAAATGTGAATAGATCGCTATTGAATCTTGGTTCAACTTCCCAGCGTGGAACTCCATTTCGATCAACGTTCTGCCAATCTAGGTCGCGAAAACGACCACCTCTTCCACCGCGCTGCCACATCTGTGCCATGGTCACCGAAAACAGCAACAGTGGAATCGCAAGAAGGCAAGAACGCTTGAGCCAACACATTGTGAATTTTACCATTGCCACTAATTCCCATCTTGCGCTGGCGAGCCATCGGAATCAGAAGATGGCATCGGAGGCTGACCTTCATGTTCAGGTGGTAGGGTGTAATCGGGAAGAGACTCTTTTTCCATAAGTTGCCGGTAAAGCATCAGAGCTTCGCGGTATCTCGGCGCTTCTTCAATAGCCATCAAAGCGTGCCGTTTCGCTAAAGCAAAATCTCCTAATGTTGCCAAAGCTTCGGCGTAACGCAGGTTCGCTTCAGCGGGATCAATTGGATCTAATTGGAGAATAGCTCGCCAGCAAGAGGCGGAAATCAGAGGTTGACTCATTCGCTGTGCTGCTTCCGCTCTCGAACGATACGTAGAATCGATAAAAGGTTTTACCGAGAGTAACTCTTCCGACCACAACAATACGTCACTCCAACGTTCCGCTTGCTTGTCGATATCAAGAAGTCTTTCTAAAGCATCCGTTGCATCGGCATTTCGGTTGACAAGTTGGACTAAAGCCATACGTTCCTGAGAAACATCTCCCTGCGCTTGATGGATTCTGGCTTTTAAAGCGTAAACTCCTGAGATAGAAGCATCCTCAGGAATTAAACTCTGCAATCTCTCGAGCAACTCAAGAGCAGAAGACCATTGTTGTTGCTTTATGAGATGTTCGATGCGTCCTTCCAGGGCCGCAATGTGATTGGGATGCTCCTTTAAAAATAGACTCCAGGATTCTTCATCGTTGGCAGCCGGTAATTCTCTACTTTCAAAATCAGCTTGCTCACCCCATTGCAGAGCGCGGCGTCTAGCGAACTCGACAAACGCTTTGTCGAGTTGTTCTATAGTACCTGCATGTCGCTGCAGTGAATCCTGTGCGGATAGACCTTGAGCTAAACTATCCAGAATGCCCTGCAAAGCAGTAATACCAAATCGCTCCACTAAAAACTCGACCGCTAAACTCGACTGAAAGTAAGCAAACTGTACCTCTAATGGAGACTTTGCATCTTGAAAGGCAGCACTCATTTGACTTAGAGGCTTGAGAAGCGATGGTTGATTTTTTTTCTCGGGAACCTGCGGAGCGAACAAAGAAGGTTCTGACTCATTCCGTTCAGCGGTATTTGTTGCATTAGGTACTTCGCCTCCAAGAATCATCAATCTGTAGGTTGCATCCATCGGCATACCCCAAGCTTTTTTCTTGAGTGTTTCTTCATAGACGGAAATCCCTTCACTCAACCATCGAGGCATTCGATTGCGCGACTTTTGGAGTGTCACAACGTGGCAATATTCATGCCACAAAACCGACTGCCAATTACTAGGAGATGCTCCGAGAGCGGCTGGCGAATTAGCCGTAATCAAACGCCCAAAGCAAACACCGAGAAAACCTTCCCCACCGGGCATACCAAAGGTTCGGATAGCAAAATCCGCTTGCCGAGGAAAAATTTCGACATAGATCGGCTCCTCAAGCTTGGCTTGATATTTGGTGACCAGAGTGATTCGCGCGTCGGCAAGCAACTTCAAGACCTGCTCACCGTATAAAGCAGCCTCTTTAGACTCCATCCTCACCACGAATCCAGGAGCTTCTAGTGTGGTAAACTTTTTCAGCGTCTCCTCAAGTTGCTTCAAATTGAAAACCGTAATGTTGTAACTGTCTGCTTTACGGACTTCGTTAACCAACTTCCACCCTTCGTCAGTTTCGCCTAAACGCAGGAGATCTTGAGCCAACTGCGAACGGGCAGGCGTATACGCTGGATCCATCTCCAGCGCAAAACGTTGGTGAGCGACACTTTCACGAAAGCGATAGTTTTGAGAAAGTTTTCTCCCAATTAAATGATCGACTTCTGGGTTGAGCGACCAAGTCGCCAACGCTTGCTTACGTGCCGACTCCTCTTCCTCAAACTCTCCGCGAAGGTGATAGATAACAGCTCGAAGTGCCCACATTGATGGTTGTCGAGGATTAATTTTCTCTACCTCGTCGAGAAGCTTTAAAGCCGACGAGTAATCTTCTGCATCGATTCGATTTTCAACAGCTAATAACAAACTCTGGACATGCTTGGAATTGAGCTGTAGCGCACGCTTCAAGGCTTCCGAGGCACGCTGAGAATCGCTGTTCGACCACGCCAAAGCAGTTAAGTAAAAGACGTGTGGATCCCTCGGTTCGAGTTGCTCAGCTTTCTGCAAAGCCTGCAGGGCGACAGTCGCATCTTCTTTTTGCAAAGCTAGTTCTGCACTAGCGATATAAGCCTCAACCAGTTTGGGATCTTGCTTAAGCACTCGATCGTAACACTGCTCCAGCACTTTACGAGCATCTTCGCCCGCCATCAAGAAATATTTACCCAACGGTACCAGCTGCTCACGCGTTGTGTATTGCCAGGGAGAGCGTTGAATCATGACAGGAAGGTTTTCAAGCTCTACCAAAGCTTTAGCTTGCTGATTGCTGTAGCGGTACGCTTCGATCGCCAACAAGCGTAAAGTGAGACTGCTGTAGTAGCGATCTTTTATACCCTCGAAAACAGTTGCAGCTTCCTCGTACTTCCCGGTAATTAGATAACCTTCGATGAGAATCCGAGACCAACCTTCATTCCAGGTCTTGGCATCGACCTTTTCCTTGGCCTTGGCGATGGCGGCATCGTAATCGCCCGCCCATAAAAGTGCTCGGCAGTCCTCAACTTCGCCGCCTTGTAAAATGCTTGATCCAGAAGCTAGAAGTAATAGGCCCAACCACAGCCAGAGCACTGAGCTCCACAAGCAATTTCGTCGGATGCCATTTAGAACGCGTTGCATTCAAACTCCCTTCATCCTTCCCTCAACCCAGGTGTATTGTGGAGGGTCAGACAAGGTGGATGCAACGAAAAAAGGGGGGATAAACCAAAAAATGTCGTCGGCAGGTAACCAAGCAACTTTCTCAAAGTCACCTTATTAAAAATAGGGCAAGCTACGATCAGGGAGTTTCGATTTTTTCGGTCGCGATCACTGACACATCCGCAACTGATCCTTGGCTCAAGAATTCTTCGGCAAAGTTGCCAAGAACATTCCCTCTGTAACACCAAACCAGTATTCCTAGGGAACCTGTTCGAGGCAGTAACCTTTATGGTTGGACTCGATAATCAAAAGGCGAAGCTGGTAGTCCAGCGCGATTGTATAAGTTTGCTCCTGCCGGATTGATACTGCATGCGTAGCGAACCGCAATTGGCTTGTTTACTTTGGGATGGGAACAGATAACCGTCTCTCCATCGATGCGAGCGTCAGCCCAATACCATTGCCCATCTTCGCCCGAGATGGCAAAGCGCTTTAGTATCTCGGCAGGCGCTTCTTTGGCAGGATTAAGTCCTACCTTTTCACCTACCATCAAGCCGCCACCGACGGAATCAAAATGACAACGAATAATACTTCTCTCAACTACTGCAGTGCGGAAAATAGGCCCCGAGTAAACTATCGGCTTTTGATACGTTTTGGCTAACGCCCAACGCGCTAATCGCTCTCCGACATCTTGTTTGTTCTTGGGATGTATATCATTCGCATCGCCAATATCGATGGTGACCGCCATCCCCGTATTGGCTTCAGCCATCAATCGGCGCTGAGCATCACGAAACATTCCCCATGAATCAAAGGTGGCAGGATTGTCATCTGCTGCCTGCCAACTAGCCAGCTGTACATAGTAGAAAGGAAAATCATCTCCACCAAACCACTGCTTCCAATCTTTGACCAATGCTTTTTGTTTTTCAATATATTGCTCACCAGCAAGTTGATCGCCCGTATTGCTCTCACCTTGATACCAAATCGCGCCTCGCATTTGGAATGGGACTAAGGGTTGGATCATGCCGTTGTGCAAAGTTACACAGCGGGGTTGCGCGATTCTCTCGCTAAACGGGAAGTCGGGCCAGGCAGGTGGAAGCGGTATTTCTCCGGTGGTCGCCAGCGCCTTTCTCGATTCCTGCTGCCACGCTTCAATATCAGGCAACATTTTCGCTAGTTGTTTTCGATACTTCGACAATGATTCACGCATCGTGAGCGCATAAGGTTTCAAGGTGGGCGTGTTAAGCAATGTCCCCTGTGACATCCACAATTCAATATTGGTTCCACCCACCGCGCTGCGAATGATCCCTATCGGAATATCGAGTTCACTTTGTAAACGACGGGCGAAATAGAAACCAACTGCCGTGAAATTACCAACACTCTGCGGATTAGCTTGAAACCATGCACCTCTCAATTTCTCTGTAGGATGCGAAGCAAAGTGGTAATCGACTGCGAAGTGACGCAAGAGTGGTAGATCGGTCTTTTCGATAACTTCGGGGACATTACAGAGAACGAGTGGCCATTCCATATTGGATTGACCGCTGCACAACCAGACATCTCCGATGAGCAAATCTCTTCTATCCAGTCGCTGACCTGTTGTCCGGGATAGAACTGTAAGTGTCAGTGGCTCTTTGGAAGCAGCTCGCGCCTGCAATGTTACTTGCCAACGACCATTGTGATCGGCAGTCGCCTTGGCAGTCTCATCGTCGAGACTAACTTCAAGCTCTTCACCGGGCTCGGCCCAGCCCCACACCGCGATCGGACGATCACGCTGCAAAATAGCATGATCGGAAAAAAGCGGGGACAGCTCAAGTTCCGCCTGAACCACGGAAGGAAGACAGAAAACGATGAGCAAGTCCAGCAATAGCAGTACGAGTCGCGAGCAACGATGGAAACGTGAAGAAAACATCTCTTATCCGGTTCAGGCGTAAGAAAAACGGGCTGGAACAGTCGTAACACCAAGCTCGATATTGTAAGCGAAGCTGTTGCAAAGCAGGCTGCTGACTGCCGGAAAAAATCTCATCCCCGCTTAACTTGTGATCAATGACTTGGTGCCAGCGGAGCTTGAGCCAGGATTCCTATCAGAGTCCTAGGCTCACAACGTCGAAAAACTCTTAGTCGCGGGGGAAACTCAACGTTTGCAACGAAAAAACTGCTGTTGGATGCCGTAAAAAAGTTTTTTGAAGATAGCTGTAACATACTGCGATTTCTTCCGCCTCGATCCTCAGATGGGAAATCGCTGAACGGACGGGCCGAACGGACGGGCCGAACGGATGCTGCGATCCGTGTATTGCTGACACGCTGCTTACAACGACTGCAGCAATGGCTCGGTGAAGAGTAGAAATGCCCCAAACCCCAAATTGCTAGCAATTCAAGAGCGGAGGGGCGAATCTTTAACGACTTAACAAATCGATCGGCCCCCCTCCGACGGCGAGAAAAGCTGGGGAGAATTAGGCTATCCCCAAACGAACTCGATCGGATACACTCCAGTTTACGGAACAGAACATCGGGCGGAGCCTGATTTCACCTAGATAGCATTTCCGAGCAAGATCAGATCAGGGACGATCGAACATGGCACGATTACCTGCAGGACAGCAGCAATCGGCGGTAGCACCGTCGATTCCTCCAGCGGAGCAGCTATCTTATGCCGCCGAAGTGTTGCGACTTGAGGCAAAAGCGATTGAGTCTTTGATTGAACGGCTCGACTCGCAATTTGTGAATGCGATTCAGCAGATCTTGCATTGCACGGGAAGTGTTGTCGTCAGCGGCATGGGTAAAGCGGGATTGGTTGGCCGCAAGATTTCTGCCACCTTGGCTTCTACTGGAACCTGTAGTCATTTTCTGCATCCGGCGGAAGCGATCCATGGTGACCTCGGCATGGTGACCGCTCGCGATGTGATGCTGATTCTCTCTTACAGTGGCGAGACTGAAGAATTAGTGCGAGTATTGCCGAGTTTTCGACGCCAGTCGGCATGTCTTATTGCGATGACGAGATCTAGCCAAAGCACATTAGGGCGTCAGGCGGATCTGGTCTTAGAGTTGGGTGAGATTCGTGAGGCATGTAGTCTGAAGCTGGCTCCCAGTTCGAGCACTGCAGCGATGATGGCCTTGGGAGACGCTTTAGCTTTATCGATCAGTCGACTAAGAGGTTTTGCCGCCGAAGATTTCGCGAAGTTTCATCCAGGTGGAAACCTAGGACGGATGCTGATGCGAACGGAAGAAGCGATGCGTCCGCTTGAGCAGTGTCGCGTGGCGTCTAGCAACCTTACGGTTCGCGAGATTTTGGTTAGCGCTAGTCGGCCAGGTAGACGTAGCGGCGCGATCATGTTGACGGATGCAACCGGGCAACTTTGCGGTATTTTCACAGACAGCGACTTGGCCAAGATGCTTGAGCAGCGGCGTGATGCGAATCTTGATGCATCGATCTCGGAAGTGATGACGAAGCGATTTCTAACAGTCCGTCGTGGCCAATTGCTCTCTGATGCGCTTCAACTCCTAGCACGTTACAAGATCAGCGAATTGCCCGTAGTGGACGAAGAACAAAGACCGGTAGGAATTATCGACATAACCGATATGGTCGGCATCATAGCCAACGATAATCAGCCGAAAGAGAATTCCCCCCCACCTCGCTTGCTAAAGTTTCCGGGGACGGGTAACGATTCGGACAGAGACACAAGGGAAGTGTGAAGATCATGACCGTCAGCGACCAACAACTTGCTCGCCCTATCGAGATTATTTTAAGTGATGTCGATGGTGTGTTAACCGATGGTCGAATCGTCGTAGATAATCACGGTGTAGAAACCAAACAGTTTCATGTACGTGATGGTTTGGGAATCAAACTGTGGCAACAAGCGGGCTTTAAATTTGGCTTGATCACCGCCCGCAATTCCCAGATCGTCAAAATGCGAGCTGCTGAATTGGGTATTGAGATTGTTAGGCAAGGCCAAGCAGACAAACGCAAGGCAATGCAAGAGGTCTTGCAACAATATGGATACCGACCTGAGCAACTGTGCTATGTAGGGGATGATTTACCCGACTTGCCTGTACTTTATGAAGCTGGATTACCTGTCACAGTGGCCGATGCTGCGGTTGAGGTACGCCAGACAGCTCGCTGGATCACGCAAGCAGCTGGTGGTGCTGGAGCAATTCGTGAACTGATTGAGCGACTACTGAAAGCCAAGTCTCGCTGGGATGATTTCGTTCCCATCCCACTGCCTCCGGCCGGTAATGGTGGCACCGTTTGAGCAAGATGTAACAGTTGAAATTTCGATCAAGAAAACTTTTTTAAACCAAAACGACCGAACTGCGTATTATTCAAATGTGACGTATCGATGGTCGGTACGTCTTTCAAGGAGCTTGGCATGGGTACAATGATCTGGGATTATGGGCGAATGCTCGTCCTGATCTGTGCCGCTGCCGGTCTCTACCGAGTGGTAGCTGTGCCGTTGATCGAGCCAGCTGAAACCGAAGCTGCTTTTGATGTTCCCAATACAGAAAATGGCACCTATGCCTATTGGTGGAGCGATATATTCGCGGAAGATTCCTGGCAGCGTAAAAACCCTAAGGTCATGGAAACTGAGCAAGGTATCTTACTCTTCCAAAACTTTGAAAGGCTAGGCGGGGCGAGGTGGCGGTTAAGCCCACTGACCATCCTGATTCCACCCCAGAATCGTAGCCCAAACAAAGAGGAAGGATTATCGACCAAACGCCCCATTCTGATCGATGCGGCGGAAGGTGCAGTGATCAAGTTTAAAGATGACATCGATATCTTCAGCGGTAAAACTCCTCCGCTGGAAGATGGGCAATTAGTGGGCAAAATTCGTATCCATTCGCCAGGCAATAAGTCTGACCAATCCGATTCACTCGACATTCGTACCGAAATGGTGCGAATCAATCAGCGTCGCGTCTGGACCACACAACCCGTCGAATTAAAACTGGGCCAAAGCTACGCCAAAGGACGCCACCTATCGATACTGTTGGACAAAAACCTTCTTGCCAGTGGTGCTCCCAGCGGTGGCTCATGGGATGGTCTGGATAGTCTCGAGTTGATCTACGTCGATGAGGTTTACATCGAAGCTCCTAAGGGAGGGCTTTTCGCGGATACCCTCGCCAAATCGTTGCTCATCCCACCCGGCGAAAAACCGATTCTAGACCGTTCCGCTTTCGTCCAACTCAAATGCAATGGCGCATTTCGATTTGACTTCCATAATTCGCGGGCTCAATTACAAGACGATGTCAAAATTGTGCACCAAGTGGAAGGTCTACCAGAAGATCGCTTCGAGTGCGGAACCTTACGACTTTTTATCGATCGCGCTGCAGTAGCCACCCCTGTAACCCCATCGGTTAGCGGAACGAGCTTCACGGCAGGACAACCGATTTCTTTAGGCCCAGTACAACTTCGCAAAATAGAAGCTGAAGGCGCAGCTCTTGGAAATACATCCCCAACAGCTCGTTATGTGACGTTCGATTGTCCAAACATTGGAGCTCGCGGTGTCGCTCGTTCTTTTTCCCTCGATTTGGTAAAGCAACAATTAAGTTGGATGAATCGCTTGCCGACCGAACCTCCACACCAAGAGCCAACCTATCTGAAGTATGCAGAGATGGAGATTTGGTCACCCGAAATTGGTTATCGCTTCGATGGCGCATCGACTCACTTAGGGTGGCTGGCTGCCGCCGGTCCAGGTAATGCGGCGATGACATCACCGCAGCAAGGCCGATGGGAATTGGGGTGGGCCAAGACGTTGCAAATGGTTCCTGATCGCTCTGATTCAAGAGTAACGCTGGAAGGTGATGTCGTCATTCAGAATTCTGAGCAAGGTAGATTTTCGGCCGCCACTTTGGATCTGTGGTTGCGTCCTATGCAGGAATTGACACCGAACCCATCGCAGCCAGCAGGCTTCATGGCTCAATGGCTTCCCGATCGCATGGAAGCGGTAGGCGAGGTGGCCATTAACACACCGCAAATCTTGGGTAATTTCTCTACCATGGCATTATGGTTCGCCTATGTACTTGATCAGCCCTCTGGTCCTGGAGTAATGGCGTCCCACGGCGCTGGATTAAACCTGACAACTCCGACTGGCCAGAATCAGCAAACTTGGGTTAAACAGCCAGCAGGCCTATCAGCAGATGGCATCAGTAGCCTGGATAGCCGCAGCCGACAACCCGCTGGACCACCAGCGAGAGTCTCAGGTCATCGTTTACATGGTCGTTTATTACGCACTCAACAAGAAATGCTCATCGATGATTTAACAATTGAACGCGGGGTCGTATTACAACGTGAATCCATCGATGCATCCAATCCTTTGCCTGTTGTTATCGAAGGGGACCAACTGAGAATGAGCACCGCCGATGGCGGTATGGCTGATATCGCTGTTTCGGGTAAACCAGCCCGCATTTTCGTCGGCCAAGGCTGGCTGGAAGGCCCAACCGTGCGAGTCAATCAGCAAGACCGACTTGTTTGGATCGATGAACCTGGATCGTTCGGTGTTCCAGTGGAAGCATTACAAAAACCTGGCAGCGAAAATACTACAAACACCAATTCGATGATGCGTTGGCTCGAGGCGCCGCGCTGTCGATGGCAAGGTCGAATGATGTTTGATGGTAAAGTAGCCCGTATGGATGGTGGTGTAGACTTTTTCGGACGCGTTCAAACCAATCCTGATACCGTTTGGCATCTAGAGGGTTCAGCCGCGATGCTCGAGATCGCGCTCAATCAGCCCTTGGGCCAAAGCAAAACCAACTCCAAAATTGAGATACAAACCGTATCCTTGACCGAGAACGTCGACTTACGAGCAGCTCAAACCGACATCAATGGTGTCCTGCGATCTCGTGAGCATATGTTGATACCAAGTCTCGCTGTGGATCTGACTACACAGCGTATGGTGGGAAGTGGACCTGGTTCAATTCGCTCACGTCGCCCAGCCAGCAATCGACTAAGCGGTGGTTCAGCCAACATCGCAGCGGCAAGGCCGAACGAGTTGAACTGTTTGCACCTAACTTTTGCTGGTCAATTGGATGGCTACTTGGATCGAATGGAATTTATTTTCGCTCGCCAGATCGAAGTTGGTATGGGGCCTATCGGCAGTTGGGAAGAAACACTTGATGTAGCGCAAATGCAACAACTCTCTGAGGGACAAACCTTGATGAGTTGTGAACTATTGCGGGTCTTTGAGGCTACTCAAATTCCGAGCGCATCACTTGTAGCTAATCAAGGTTCAGCCAGTTTAGGTCTTTGGGACTTAGAGGCAGAAAATAATGTAGTCTTCGAAGGGAGAACGCCCCGCGAAACGTTTGCTGGATCTGCCACCAAGCTAGGCTATCAAGCTGCCAAAGATACGGTAAGGATTATCGGATCGCCACGACAGTCTGCCAACCTGCAGCGCATGCCAGTCAACGAACCACCAGCTAGACTATCGATCCGCGATGCGAGTTTCCGTCTAAAGACCATGGAGATCATCGATATGCAACTGGATCAATTCCAGCTTGATCTTCAGGGAGGCATCCAAGGAGCACCACCAACCTCGTTACCGCCGAACGGTACAGGCATTACGACGCCAAGTCCGCGCGACTCTCTTTTTCAACGTCGTCCTTAGAGAACTTAGCACTAAGTTTACGGCAGTTCTGTAATTAGCTGCTTAATCCTGCTTCTCCTAAACTTCGGATAGCGCCGATTGCGTAAGTTTATAATTACTTAACGCATTACAAGCAAAAACACCTACTCATGACGAGTGTGTGAGCTACTTCAGAAGTTCCGAAATATCAATAATCGCCATCTCTGCACTGTTGTTATTCCACAACTGCTTTCCTTCTCCGATACGGCCAACGTTGCCGCCACTATTAGAATAACCGACATACAGTTTTCCATCTTGTTCTACCGCGTACGGATAGGCCAGTGCTGCATTTGGATGTGATTCAACAACGCTCTGTCGAAATTCAGCAGCTCTAATCTGATAGATACGAGAAAAACAATCTTGGCCAGGTTCACTGATCGCTATCGTTAATGGCGAGCGTCGCTTGCCGCTGTCACTCGTCGTTGTAGAGATAAGATAACGTTGACCGTTGCTGAGCATTCCTGCATACGGCTTACTAGTCGCCATCGGCAGATTGGATTCCACAAGTTCGGTCCATGATCGACCATAGTCGTTACTCCTTGAGACCAGAGCTGTAGCTTTCGCTCCATATCGCGAAATAAGTGTTAGCTGCTGTCCGTGAACGATAACGGTAGATTCACCCCACAATTCAGCCTGGCTCGGCGAAGGGATAACGACTAAATCCCAATGTTTGAAATCATCACCTCGGCTGATGGCTACGGCAGGTGGATGACCGTTACCGCATCGCAAGCCCGCCATGATCCAATTTCCATCAGCCATTCTTTGCGGCTCTTGCATCGGCCAAAAACCATCACCAATCACACGCCCGAGATCTTCCCAAGATTCCTCTTGTGGATTGAAAAGAAATGCCTTGGTGTAAACTTCCGTAGGAAAATTGGGACAGGTGCCATGAAAAGCCCAGAGTTTATTTTCATGTGACAGAAATACCCCATGGCTGACACTTTTGCCTCGGCAGATATCTCTGACTTCGCTCCAAGTGATGCCACCATCATGACTGACACACCAGCGCGCCTCTTCCGTATGACTGTTTTCGCTACCTTGATTGTGCCCAAAAGAAGCATACAGCTTTCCAGCATGCCAAACCAAGGCAACCCCGTGCAAAAAACGATAACCATCTCGCTGGAATTCGTATGGTTTGATGACATGGAATTTGGTGTTCTGAAGGGATCTAAGCTCGTTGGATTTAGGTACCGCGAGACTTACATCCCACAATCTCACAGGGGAGGATTTCTCTCCAGAAGGCTGCTCCCCCCGGATTGGCATACTTAGACTTTTGCCAAGAACAAATACTAGGAGAAACGACAACATCTTTGTCTTATGTAACCGGCCTAACCGCACCTGGTTCATGGCGAAGCAACTCCCTGAAACGACTCACGCTCAAATTTTCTCGATAGCAGACCGCTTTTAGTTGTACAGGTCCATCTTAGTGTCGGTACAATGTCGGTTGATAGCTGCTGGTCGTTTTATTACAACCATAGCGACTGAACAAATTCCCTCCATACTTCCCACCCGAATAACTTACCGAGTTAAGCTTATGCCAGAAGCCAGATATAGTTTCGATAGGCGAGGTTTTCTGCGTGTTGGCGCTGCGGGAGTGGTTGGGACAACTCTACCATGGATCGGTGGTAATTCGGCTCTGGCTAGCGATAACGCGCCGCCAACCGCCGACGACTTGCGTTCCATAAGTGGCAAGGCAAAGTCAGTATTAATCGTTCTGCTCAGCGGAGGGCCGAGCCAACTCGATATGTGGGATCCCAAACCGGATGCTCCAGCGGAAGTTCGCGGTGAGTTTTCAGCGATTCCGACGACGATTCCCGGTGTATCTGTTTGTGAACATATGCCAAGACTGGCCAAACAAACGAACCACTGGACCATTCTGCGAACGATGGCCCATCGTGAACACAATCATCTACTAGCAACGCACGTTGCCTTAACAGGACGTGACACACCTATTCCTCGCGGTGGCTCCGATTTGGATCGAGTTGAATCGCGTAATGACTTTCCCAACTTTGCTGCGGCCCTCGATTACATTCGTCCACGTCGTGATGGCATTCCGACGGGAGTCTCACTGCCAAACTATCTTATCGAAGGACCACTGACTTGGCCCGGTCAACACTCGGGCTTCTTGGGAGCCAAGCATGACCCATGGCAAATCCAAGGTGACCCTAACGAACAGGGATTTCGCATTGAAGCCCTGAACATGAAAGAAGGGGTAACCCATCAACGTCTGTCCAACCGAAGAGAATTGTTGGAGCATCTCAATCGACGCTCAGCTTCCATCACCTCGGGCGAACCGAAGGCATTTCGCGACCAACAGGAAATCGCCTATCGCTTGCTCACCTCCGGCAAAATGACGGAGGCCTTCGAAATTAGCCGGGAACCCGATGCGGTTCGAGATCGATATGGTCGCAATAAGTTTGGTCAATCCTTGCTTCTTTCGCGTCGCATGATTGAGGCAGGAGTACCTATGGTGCAAGCAACCATGGGAATTGTGCAAACCTGGGACACCCATGTCGACAATTGGGGACGACTCAAAAATACCTTGCTGCCACAACTCGATCAGGGACTCGAGGCATTAATGAACGACCTATCTTCTTCAGGTCTTTTAGAACAGACGATGGTAATTGTGATGGGTGAGTTTGGCAGAACGCCGAAGATCTCTACCCTACCGGGTGAAAAGATTCCTGGACGTGACCATTGGGCGCATGCTTATTCAGGGCTTTTTGCAGGTGCTGGCATTCGCGGAGGCCAAGTTATCGGTCAAACCGATTATCAGGCAGCGTACCCTGTCACACGCCCCTGGTCACCTGCAGATGTCTGCTCCACGATTTTTAATGCATTTGGTATTCCCAATGACGTACAATTGTACGATCCGTTGCAGCGTCCTCATCACTTACTCAACGGAACAGTAATCTCATCACTGTACACCGGTCGAGACGCCTGATTCGCTCGAAGCTTGCGGCGTATCCGACCGACCATTCTATTGGAGTCGCCGCGATGGAAGACCACGTTCAGCCAACGAGCCCTCTGGGGGCTCAACGCAAATGGCTGCGTCGACTGCTGAGAACTACTGTAGCTCTCTGTTTTCTGGTTTGCATTTTATGCGGCTACTTTTATTGGCGGTTGCATTCAAGCCTACCGCAATTAACAGGCAAGATCGCTGCTCCAACCATTAAAGCTGAAGTTCAAGTAGCCAGGGATGGGCAAGGTGTGCCCTCGATTGAAGGGCAATCTCGCGTTGATATCGCCTTCGCCCTCGGCTTTGTGCACGCACAAGATCGCTATTTCCAAATGGATCTGCTGCGCCGTATGTCTGGTGGTCGGCTAGCCGAATTGGCTGGTCCTTCAGCTCTTCCCTCCGATCGTCGCTTTCGGCGCCATCGTTTCCAAAGTCTAGCAGAAAAGGTTTGCCAAAATCTTCCGGCTGATAAAAGAGCTGTGCTGAGCGCATACACAGCTGGAGTCAATCATGGCTTGAGCAGCTTGAAGGATTATCCGTTTGAATATCTGGTTCTCAATCAGAGTCCAGCACTATGGCAAGAGACCGATTCGATCTTGGTCATGATGACGATGTTATGCGACTTACAGCCGATGGATGGAAGGGGAGAAATCGGTCTTGGAGTTCTCAAAGAAAAAGTTGCTCCTGAAGTTTTCAACTTCCTAGTACGATCTGGCTCGCACTGGGATGCTGCTCTGGATGGGAGCGAATTCCCTATGCCCCAAGTACCACCTGCCGAAGTATTTACCTTGCGAGATAACGCATCTTTTTCTAATGACAATCTATACGCATTGCAGACCGAAAAGACACCTTGGGCATCTTCAGTAGTAAACGATCCTGACTTCATGGTCGGAAGCAATAATTGGGCTGTCGGAAATGGTGTTGGACGAGATTCTCGAGCCATACTCGCCTCAGATATGCACCTCGGCCTTAACGTGCCGACGATCTGGTATCGAGCTTTTATGAAGGGCCCATGCTTGAATGGACAGCAACGTTCGCTGGTGGGTGTTACCCTTCCAGGAACTCCCGTTCTTATCGAAGGTTCCAATGGCAAAGTCGCTTGGGGATTTACCAACAGCTATGGCGACTATGGGGACATTGTAGAACTGAAACGACCTGATCCTACGAAAAGCCAATACGTAACCTCATCGGGCATCGAGGAACTTCAAACCTTTGAAGAAGAGCTTTTGTATCCAGGTGGCAAGGAGGTCTTGTCGTATCGCTGGTCTAAATGGGGCCCCGTTGTCGAAGAACGTGACCAACGATTATTCGTTCATTGCTGGATAGGTAACGACCCCAAGGCTTTCGATCTTAATCTCATCGATTTTGAAATTGCGAATACAACCCAAGAAGCGATGGCAATCGCCAATCGCTCGGGCATGCCTAATCAGAACGTGACCGTCGCAGATGATCAAGGCAATATCGGCTGGACACTATCAGGTCGAATCCCTAAACGACCTGGTCCTCCCTCCTTGGTTCCGGTCGATTGGTCACAGGGAGTGGGCGAGTGGCAAGGCTATCTCACACCTGAAGAGTACCCCCGTCTCTACAATCCTGAAGATGGCCGAATTTGGACGGCCAACAATCGTATTATGGGAACGGACTATCTCAACAAAGTTGGCGACGGACGATTTGATCCTGGGGCGAGAGCTCGTCAGATCCGCGATCGATTGTACGAAAAAGATCAGTTTACCGAAGATGATCTACTCGCAGTTCAATTGGATGACGAAGCTCGCTTTATGAAGGTGTGGAAAGAAAGATTGCTTGAAACCTCTGCCGTCAATCCAAATAAGCTTTCAAGCGAGTTCATTCAGCATGTTGAGAAGTCGAGCGATCGTGCGTCTGTCGATGCCGTTGGCTATCGAATTATCTCCGAATTCCGCTTGCAAACTCTGAGTCGGATATTTGGCATAGAGGCTGGTAGAAGCTCTATAACGGCGCCCACAAAAATAAAAGGCTTAGCGAGAAAACTGGGTATCACTCAAAATTTTGCGATCTCTCGTGACGCGGTCGCAGATCAACTGCTGAAAGAACGTCCGATGCATTGGCTGCCGAGTGAATATAGCTCCTGGGATGAGCTTCTTTTGGATGCCGCGCAAGCAGCCCAGGTACGACTCTCTGAATCCGGCCCACTAACGGATGCGACGTGGGGCAAGCGTAATCGAGCCCGCATCAAACATCCATTATCTCAAGCGGTAAGCGCTTTATCTTTTATTTTGGATATGCATCCCCATGAATTACCAGGCGATAGCCATATGCCAAGAGTTCAAAGTCCCTCGGGAGGTGCCTCACAGCGTATGGTTGTTTCACCAGGAGAAGAGGAAAAGGGATATTATCATCAACCCGGTGGTCAATCAGGTCATCCGCTCTCACGCTTCTACAGTGCCGGCTATGAAGATTGGGTCTATGGAAATAAATCGCCGCTACTGCCAGGACCATCAGAGTATCAACTAAAGCTTGTGCCACTAAACTGAGATTGTGGATCAGTAATCGTTTAACCCGTTGCCGCCAGGCTAGGTCTGCTACCGTTTGGGTTATCACTCACTGCGAGTATCTAACCATCATCGTCTGGGCGTTAGAGAGCTGTTTGGCAGTGTCGACTCCGGCTGCTCCAAACCTAGCCGTTGGCTCGTTTAACCCGTTGCCGCCAGGCTAGGTCTGCTACCGTTTGGGTTATCACTCGATTCGAGTATCTAACCATCATCGTCTGGGCGTTAGAGAGCCGTTTGGCAGTGTCGACTCCGGCTGCTCCAAACCTAGCCGTTGGCTCGTTTAACCCGTTGCCGCCAGGCTAGGTCTGCTACCGT